>CADAMI010000031.1 GCA_902788975.1 uncultured Erysipelotrichaceae bacterium
TGCCATCCTGGATAACCTAGTCCCCATGGGCTATTCCATTTTAATTCTTGATCTTCAAATTTTGATTTAGTAAACCATAAAACAAAGTCTGTTTTATTTTTCTTGTTTGTATCTTCTTCAACCGTATCTCTTACGCCAGATATTAATTCTTCTTCATTATGATTAGTTAATTTATAATAATCATTTAATTTTGATGTATCAAAATATACGTTACCATTAGCTAAATAGGCAAAACCTTTATCCATTAATGACTTAATAAAATCAATATAGTAATCAATCATCGATGTGGCTGGAATTACAGTTTCGGGCCATTTAATATTTAATTTTTCACAATCACTTTTAAAACATTTGGTATAATAATCTGCTATTTCAAGAACTGTTTTGTGTTCTCTTTTGGCGCCTTTTAGCATTTTATCTTCACCAGTATCAGCATCACTAGATAAATGTCCTACATCGGTGATGTTCATAACTCTTTTAACATTATATCCTAAATATGTAAGTGATTTTTCTAATATGTCTTCGGCAATATATGTTCTTAAATTCCCAATATGAGCGTAGTGATATACCGTTGGTCCACATGTATACATGGTGACATAATCATCTCTGTAAGGAATAAAATCTTCAATTTTTCTTGATAAAGTATTATATAGTTTCATAAGTTCTCCTTTTTATTTGCATATTATAGCATTTAATATATTTTATGTAAACAATTAGTAATTACGATATTTTACTAAGAATTTTTCTAATTCGGTTTCATCTTTAAATATCTCTTCAAATATATTATATAATGATTCAGTAGATTCATATTCACCAATGGCATAGCATTTTTTATCCATGCCATAAGCAATTCCGGCTTCAATATGACCTGACTTGCCAGCTGGTAAAACTAGTAAAAAATTTCTAGCTGATTTTTCATTATCTAAATCTTGTTTAAAGATATTAAGAACAATATCACTTTTTAAATCTAGTTGTTCAAATACGTCCATTCTCTCAGTTTCATTTTGGGTTTCATTTCCATAGCTATTCATGGTTTCATCATTTTTTAAAAAACAGTAATATGAAACATTATATTTATCAAATAAATCACATATTCTTAAAATATTATCTCTATTCCTTGTTTTGCCAGCAATAAAGAATTCATATTTATAGTTCATAATTTCACCTCTTTTAATTATTTTTATTATAACATATATTTGTAAACTTTGATTATTTTTATGATAATGATGCTGTTTTAATTGATTTTTAAATTATTATTTTGATATACTTGTTTTAAGAGGTGGATTATGAAAAAAGGTAAATTTATTGTTATATCCGGCCCAAGTGGGGTAGGCAAAGGGACAATTTGTAACAGGCTTTTAAATGAACTAAATGCTTGGTATTCAGTATCTACGACTACAAGAGCACCTAGAGATGGTGAAATTAATGGAGTAAATTATTTTTTTGTTACAAAAGAGGAATTTGAAAATAAGATAAAAGAAGGAGAATTTTTAGAATATAATATATATAATGGTAATTATTATGGTACTTCTAAAGAAATTGTGGTTGATAAAATTAATGAAGGAATAAATGTTTTTTCTGAAATAGATGTCAATGGAGCACATAATATTAAAAAAGTATTTCCTGATGCCCTTCTTATATATATTGCACCGCCATCAATAGAAGTTTTAAAAGAAAGACTTATTAGTAGAGGAACAGAATCAATTGAAAAAATTAATCAAAGATTGGAAATTGCTGAAAAAGAGCTTAAAGAAGTAGATTTTTATGATTATGTTGTTATAAATGATGATTTAGATAAAGCTACTGATGAAGTTAGAAATATTATTACAAAAGAAATATAGGAATTAGTATATACTAACTCCTATTTTTATAGTAATGTTTAACTAAATGTTTAACATTTTCGGTATTATCTAATGATTCAAAGGTATCAATATCATATAATGGTACCAAATGATTATATTTATCTAAAAGTATGTTTACTTTTTCTATTTCTCTCAAAACCATATTTATGGTTCTTGTTTCATTTAGAAAGATGTTTTTCATTTTACTTATTGGTAAAGTAATCCCTGTCATCAAATCTAAAGATATTTTATCTTTAACTTGCGCTTCATCCGGAAGGTCAGTATATCTTTTGTTTTTTGATAATCCATAATTTCTTATTGTGTCGTAATCAAATACCATATCTACTAGTTCTGGTTCAATTACATTTATTTTATTCTTTGGAAATATTAAGGATAAAGAATATCTGATATTATTTTCATATGCATTATTATTAGTTGTATCTTTTTTTTCATAATCGCACAATGAAATATAATCTAAACCATTGAATAATATTATATGAAATTTTTTATTCTGCATTTTTGCTGATAATAAGGCATTGCTTTGTAATACTTTTTTTAATATTTTTAATGTTGTTCTTGAATCGTATGAATCGCTTAAAGAATGAATGCCATGTAAATATATTTTATTATCCATAATATACCTCCCTTTTTTCGATTGTGTATTGTAGCACGTTTGTTTGCTTTTGTCAATTTTTATATAAATTTAACAAATAATATGATATATTATATTTGATGGAGGCAAATATGAAAGATATTGATAAATTGATGGACAAGGTTAAAAGTGTCGTCGGAGAAAGCAATATAGAGAAAGGTAAAAAAGTGTTAAATAAAGAAGCTAAAAAGTTATCTGATAAAATAGGGGACGAAGTTAGCAAAAAAGTTAAAGGATTAAATGGAGATAAAATTGAAAAAGAAATTAATAAATACATTGATAAATATGTAAAATAAAAGATTATAAGTCTGTTTAGCGCTTATAATCTTTTTTTAGAGTTTTTGGTTCCTCTTCACCATATATTTCTTCAAATTCGTTGAGATAAAAATTAGAAATTTCTTTATTAAAATTTGAGCAATAATCACATAACTTTTTTAATAATTGGTAAGATTTGTCTGTAGAAATATTTAATAACCTTTCTAAATAATTTTCAATTAGCTTTAAATTGGTATTTTTTGATTTAATAATCCATTTAATATCATGTTTTATTTGATTATATGATAGTTCATATAAGTCATTTAATTGTTTGGCTAATTCGATTATTTTATCATCCATATTTATCCTTTAAAATTTGCGGCTGCACTTGTAATTTCTTGGAGTTCAAAACGATACTTTTGTGTTACATTAGGATATTTTTTATGGTCCACTTCACTCAAGAACATATCTAATGGACGAATCCATAATGAATTATCACCATATAATCTTCGATATACGACGAATTTTTCTTTAGTTTCAGAATCGTTAGCTATATCTTCAACTAAGTAATAATCCCCTTTAAAATGTTTATATATTCCTTTTATTTTTAATTCACGCATAATTAATCTAACTCCACTAATTCATAATCTCTGGTACCTAATCCTATAGATTCGGCATATGGAATGATTTCTCTACCTAATTGTCGATCAACCCTCTCTTGCAATAAGTGAGCGCCTGGATCAGGACTGTTCCATACCATATCGATGAATGCTTGGTCGTTAGCAACTGGATCTAGGGATGCAACTATACCTAAATCAGCCATAACTGGATCTCCTTGATGAGCATCACAATCACAATCTACCGATAGGGCATTCATAACGGTAATATAAGCTATCTGTTTATTATTATCTTTAATATAATCTGCTACAGCATTAGCAGCTTCGGCCATAGATTCAATAAATTCAATTTGCTCGTATGGTCTTCCCCAAGCAGTATCTGGATTTTCATCTTGTCCACAAGAATGGATGTAGGCTTTACCATTTCTTGAGGCTATACCAATAGATTGATTTTTCAAATTGGCTCCAAAGCCACCCATCGCGTGTCCTTTTCCATGAGCTAAATTAAGAATTGAATCATAATTTTTTAAATTCTCACCAACGATATCATATTTTAAATGTTTACCAATTTTAACAGGTATTTTAAATTCTCCAGTGGCATCCATTATATCGACATTAGCAAATGTAGTAAATCCATGTTTTTCGGCCACTTTAAGATGATCTTCAGCATTATTTCTAGCCCCAGGATAAGCAGTATTACATTCAATTATCGTACCATTTAATTTTTTTACTAATGGTCCAATCAAATCGGCTTTTAAATATCCCTTAGCGCCGTCTTCACCAGTTGATACTTTAACACCAACTTTGCCTTTTAATTCTATTCCTAAAGCTTCATAAATTTTAATTAAATTTTCAGGAGTAATCTCCTTGATAAAATATACTTTTGATTTTTCCATATTTTTTCCTTTCTTTTTTTGATTATTATTTAAATAAACTTTTTAATACTCTATTTATTCCTTTGTTTAAGGCTTTATCAATTGTTTTATTAACAACTTTTTTACCTAGTTTATACCCAGCAGAGCTTTTTAAGGCTTTTTCTCTTTCTTTTTTAGCTTTTTCTTCGGCTTTCTTTTGCTTTTCTTCTTCTTTTAATTGTCTGGCCGCTTCTTTTTCAGCTTCTTTTTTGGCTTTTTCTTCTTCTTTAATCTTTTCAGCTAATTCTTTTTCTTTTTGTTCGTTTTCTAACTCTTCAGTTAATTTTTCGTAAGCTGATTCACGATCATTTATAATATCATATTTACCTTTGAATAAGCTATTATTCATAACCATTAATCTTGTACTATCGTCAATAGAGCCCATCATACTTTGAGGTGGTAAAATAGTACATTTTTCAACAACTGTTGGTTCACCTTTTTCATTTTGAAATGATATTAAAGCTTCTCCAGTACCTAAAGATTTAATAGCATCTTCGGTATTAAATTCAGGATTAGTTCTAAAGGCACTAGCAGCTACTTTAACAGTTTTTTCTTCAGCAGGGGTATAGGCTCTTAAAGTATGTTGAACTCTGTTACCTAACTGAGATATTATTGCATCTGGAATATCAGTCGGAGCTTGAGAGATAAAATATAAGCCAATTCCTTTTGATCTTATTAATTTTACAATTTGGGTCACTTCTTTTAGCATATAGCTTGGCATATCATCAAATAATAGATGAGCTTCATCGAAGAAGAAGACAATTTTTGGTTTATCTAGATCGCCAACTTCTGGCAATGTATTATATAGAGTTGTTAAAAGCCATAACAAGAAGCAGGCATATAAATCTGGACTTTTAAATAATTCAACACAATCCATAATATTGATAAACCCAAGTCCTTCTTGATTTGTTTTTAAGAAATCATTTATATCTAAATTTGGTTCACCAAAGAAATAGTTACCCCCTTGACTTTCTAATTGAAGTAAACTTCTTTGAATTACGCCGATGCTTTGAGTAGTAATATTGCCATAAGTAGTAATAAATTCTTTATAATGAACTCCTAAGTAAGTTAAAAGTATTTTTAAATCTTTTAAATCTATTAATTCCAAGTTTTTGTCTTCTGCTATTTTAAAGGCAATAGCTAAAACTCCTTCGCCAGCTTCAGTTAGTCCAAGCATTCTCGATAAAATATTTGGTCCTACATCTTTGACAGTTGTTCTAATTGGATGTCCTTTTTTACCAAATACATCCCAGAAGTGAATTGGAAATCCTTTAAATTTAAAATCTTCTATTTCTAAATTAGCTAATCTTTCTTTTATCTTTTCACTATTCTCACCAGGCATACATGTGCCGGCAATATCTCCTTTAACATCTGCTAAAAAGACAGGCACTCCAGCTGCTGAAAAACTCTCAGCCATTACTTTTAAGGTAATAGTTTTACCGCTACCACTAGCACCAGTAATAAGGCCATGTCGATTAGCTTTATCAAGTAATATAGCCATTTCCTTATCTTTATTTTTTCCAATAAGTATTTTATTATTTATATACATAATTTACCCTCCATTTTATTTAATTATAACATAATTGTTTTCGATTATATATACAAAATGTTTATTTTATTTTGATATTTATCATGATATAATTTAATAGAGGTGGCCTATGAAAAGAAAGATTTATTTTTTGATATCTTCAGTTGTTCAAATAATTACTTCTGTATATGCAATTTTTTCAGCAGATAAATTAATATCTGAAATGTTAAAGCAAACGGAAATATATCCGGAGATGATGCAAGAGAGAATTGATGGATTGTTTCAAAATTCAGGGCACATTTTTATTATTACTTTATCAATAATTGCTATACTATTGAATGTTTTAATTATCTATTGGTCTTGTAAAGACAAATTAATTCAAAAAAAGAGGAAAGTTATTGCTTGCTCTGTAGGTACATTTTTTACAGCAATGTATCCAATTATAGAACTAACCTCTCTAATTAATATTATTGTTATAGCAACAGCGAAAAAAGTTAATAAAGAAGGCTATCGAGATAAGGTAGAAGAATTACCAGTTATTGAAAAAGAAAAAGTCGATAAAAAGAAAATAGTATTAGCAATTATTTTATTATTGGTATATTTTTCACAATTTTTATGGAGTGGTTTAATTGTTAAAACAGGAATATCTAAACTATTAGTTGGAGCTATTTTCTATATCTTTATGATTATTTTGTCTTTAACAATTTTTAGAGATTTGTTTAGAGATAATTTTAGAATTTTTAAACAAAATATAAAAGCATATTTCAATAATTTAATCGGAAAAGTAGGTAAATTTTATGTAATATATTTTTTAATAGCTATGGTAACAGTATTTTTGGCTAAAGTTGATACTTCTGTGAATCAAAGTAATGTTGAAGCATTACCAATATGGTATTCATTTCCATTAGCAGTAATATATGCTCCAATTGTTGAAGAATCTTTATTTAGAGGATGTATTCGTAGATTTATAAAAAATGATAAGTTATTTATTGTTGTTTCAGCAATTACTTTTGGATTGCTTCATACATTGTTTACAGAATTAAATATATTTAATGCAATAGTACTTGCTATACCTTATATGACAATTGGTGGATTTTTAGCTTATTTGTATACGAAAACAAATAATATGTTTACAAATATGTCTTTTCATGCATTTCATAATACAATGGCAATGATTATTACAATATTAATTAAAGGCATATAAGATTATTCATTTTTGATTAATCTTTTTTATGTATAAAAAGAATAGGATAGGTGGTAAAGTGAAGAAGATAGGAAATAATAAATTTAATCAAAATCTTTTATTAATTGTATCTGTAGTTTTAGTAATTATTTTAATTATAACCCTTGTTTTATTTAAAATAAAGAGTAATCAAAAAGCAGATAATTTAGTATACGATGAATTTGATGCGATTGGTGGTAAACTAAGTGATGATAATCAATACTATATATTTGGTGCAAAGAACGATATTACTTTTAAAGTAAAAAAACAGGATAATTTTAGTTATAAAATTTATGATCAAGATAAGAAGGAAGTTTGGGTTAATACCACTGAAGAAGACAATATATTAACAATAAAATATCCAGATGAATTTTATGCTTATGGGGAAACATATTACTTAGAGATAGAAAATGGTAAATTTTTAGACAATAAATATAAAGATTATAATAAAATAATATTTAGTATTGCAAGGCCAGCTAAACAATCTTTTACATTAAATGATAATGTAATAAATGTTAATATCAATGATATTACTGTTGATGATAAATTAATTAAAACTAATAAAGAATATGAAGATGATGATATTATTCTTGTATATGATAATGAAGAAATTAAGAAAGCATACAAACTTGTTAAGAAAAAAGATAATAATCAGTATGAATATGAAATTCCTAATATGAAAGAGATATTTAAGGATATTGATTATTACGGAAAAGAAAAGATTAGTTTAGCTAATTTTCAGAATGATAGTAATTTTAACTTATTTTTAATGTCTATAATTAAAGATAAAGTATTAAATAGTCTTTTCAGTACGGTGTATGCTAAAGAAAATGTTACTATTAATAAACCTATTTGGAATAAAAAAGAACAATGCTTAGATGTAGGTATAACAATCGATATGAATAATAGTAATGATTTTTTATCAAATCATAATTCAAAAGTAGAATTAACATTATCAGTATCAATAGATTTATATCGTGATATTACTATAGATAATTACGATTATGCTTTAGTAATTAATTATAAGGCTAAAGTTAATAACAATTTAAAACATATTAATAATGATTTTAATACTTTTTATGAAACTATTAAAGATAAAGATAAGACAAATGATTTTGATACAAAATGGATAGAGGAAAATTATAGTAAATTAAGCAATGATAAAGTTAAAATAGAGAAAAGTTTAGGAAATATTAATGTTCCTACGAAAGTTCCAGGATTATCTTTTTCACTAGATTTAGGTGTTTTATTTGATATAGATACAAAATCTATTATCACTTCTTCATTAACAAGCGATAATACCTTAGTAGTTGGTTATAATAATAACATAGGTATATATAAAGATTATACTTTTAACAATAATTCTAGTATTACTTTTATTGGTGACGATAACAGTAAAATTGGTAGTACTATAGATACTAATTTAGATTTTCTTAATATTCATAAATTAAATACTAAATTAATGAATGGATTATATACAACTGGTAAATCAACAGTTACTGTTGATAAGAAAGACGATAAAGACATTGGCGTTACATTTGATATAAGTGGTAATAGTGGATTTTATGGAAAATATTTAGTAAGTGCTAATTCAACGGAAGAAACAACTTTATTTGATAATCAAGAAGCAATTGCTAAATATGAAAAGAAGATTAAACTACTTAAGAAACAAGAAGAAGAAAAAAAAGATGAAAGTAGTGATGAAAATAAAGTAACTTATAAATATACTAGTGAGCAAGTAAGAGAAATGTTACAGCAAGGATATGATGTTTTAAAAGAAAAAGGAGAATGGAATAGTTCCATGGGTACAATGATTATTGATTTAAATACTAACAAAACAATAGATGTAAGCAAAAATGAGTTTGTGTCTACATGGAATTATAACAATGGAGCAGCCTCATATAGTTGTACCTATAATTATGTTGATAATACGATGAAATGTGATAATTTTGAAGGGGCACAAAATTATATAAAAGGTATTTGCAATAATTTATATAATGAATATCTTAAATATCAAGATACAGGTGAAACAGAAATTGATGAAGCTATGGAATGGGAAGATATGTATGGAGACCTTGATTCCTGCTATTATGAAGCAATTTCAGTTACTGAGCCTACTGATTTTAAAGATGATATTAAAAGAATATTGAATGAGGTAAATCTTACATTCGAAGATTTAGAAGTTTTAAAGAGCTAACTATTGTAATATTTAGTTTTTTTATATAAATTTTAAATTATTTGACATAAAGCAACGTCAATAATAATGATATTTTGACTGTCTCTTTGAAGAAGAATTTTTTTATGTTAAAATGATGTAAGAGGATGTGATAATAATGAAAAAAGGAAATAATAGTTTAACTTTATTAGTAATTATTTTATTAATAATTGTATTAGGATTAACATTTTATATTGTTTATGATAAAATGCTGAATAATGGTCGTATACAATCATATGGTTACGATTTATCAAAAAGAACTACAGTTCAAGCTGTACGTCAAGATAATATTGAAGTTTTAGTTGATACTGATGGTAATGCATATTTATATATGATTAATGATGTAGATAATGAAAGTAATTTACAAATAAAAACAAATCTTAAAAATATAGAAAAGCAATTCAAAACATATTCTCCAAAGGGATATAGATATATTGATGGTAATGAAGAATTAAAAGCATATAAACTAGATATATCAAATGTGTTAACTGTGTATTATGTTCATAAAGGAAATGGAGGATTCAGTTATTTTGTATTTATAAAAGAAAATGGCAAATTATCTTACTTAAGTTATGATGAATTAATATATGATGGAGAGATTGAAATAAAAAATATCGAAAATATTGAAAATGTTGTTTCTATTGTAGAAAATACATATTCGATGACACCATATGTTATTACTTCAAATGGTAGTGAATTATCACTATATGATTATATAAAGTAGTATAATTGCTAAGATGAGAATTGGCTCATCTTTTTTTTATTTAATAAGAAAACACTTTTATGCTTAAAATTGGATGCAAATGAGATAACATATAGGGAACAAATAGTGATATCAAAAATGGCAAATTGATTT
Organism: uncultured Erysipelotrichaceae bacterium; assembly: GCA_902788975.1. Taxonomy (GTDB): domain Bacteria; phylum Bacillota_I; class Bacilli_A; order RF39; family UBA660; genus RUG705. The sequence goes on from CADAMI010000031.1 coordinate 10,098, forward strand.
AATACATATTGAAAAAAAAAAATATGCTATTATGTAAATAGAGAAAGGAGTAGAAATGGAACAAGAAAAAAATAATAATAAAGGAGTTATTGTATTACTTGTAGTAATTATTGTTATTTTGGCTTTATTATGTATATTATTTGCAACTGGAACTATTAGTTTGAAATCTAATTCTGTAGATAATAATCAAAATAGTAATGGCATTACAGATAATAATAATAATTTAATAACAAATAATGAAGCTGAAAGCATTCTAAAAAATTTATATAATGATGCTGTAAGACATATATATAACGAAGGTGTTTCATATTGTGGGACATATGCAACTGGAGATAATGTTACATTATCATTAAATGGATTTTCTTATACAAAATCTGCTACATTTAACAATTTTGCAGAATTAGAAAATTACTTAAAAGGTTATATGACTGATTCGCTTTTAGCAAGTAGTAATTACAATAAGTCTACTACATTTGAAGGAACAACTATTAATAGTTATTATGAAAAAGATGGTAGTTTATATTGTAACGGATGGAATAAAGGCGGAAATATGAGTCTTGCAAATTACTTAGTTAATGAATCTACTTTTACAGCTTCTAATATTACTGAAAATTCATTTGACGGTGTAATCAATGCTGTATATAGTGATTTTGATAATAATAATAAAACTACAAAATCAATAAAGGTTTCTGTTGTAAAACAAAACAATAATTGGTTACTTAATACTTATGAAGAACTATAATATGTTCTTCATTTTATATTCATATAATTAAATAATTGCATGACTTTTTTATAATGATTTGATATAATAAATATGTCAATTAATTTGCCAAGGGTTGATATTTAAAAATTTAGTCGATAATTTATATTTTTAGGCAAAGAAAATATATCTATTCGGGAGTATACCTTTTAAAGGTTATACTCTCTTTTTTTTGGGAGGAGGTGAAAAGAAATGAATTATGGGTATCAAAATGAATATGATTTTGTAGAATTATTAAACAACAAACATTTAAATGAATTGGATAATAATACTCAAAATTTTTTAAAAGAATTATTTGGAGATGTAATCGATAACGAAGAACATATTTGTGCTTGGAAAAACAAAATGGTGCAAAAAACTGATATACTTATTAAATATAAAAATTATATTAAAAATATTAGTATAAAGTGTGGAAACAATAATTCTATACATCATGAACAAATACAGGAATTTAAAAGATACTTAGAGAAAGTAGGAATACCATATAATGTTGTATCCTATTATATTAGTTATCACTATGGATATCAAAGAAATGAGGATGGGTCAATTAATTTTAATATTACACTAAGTGCTGATGAATATAAAAAACTTTATCAAAAGGATATTGATATTTTTAACAAATCTATTAATAAAACCAGAATAATTATAGATATGATTGATAGATTTATTATTAAAGGAAGAAATTCTGACTATGATATTGATGCTTTGATATGTGGTACTATTGATGATTATGTATGGATTTTAAAATATGATTTATATGATTTAATTTTATCAAAAAGATGCTTAGATTATTCTTCTCCGCACGTTGCATGTATGACTATTGGTCCTAAAAAGAGAAATTTAGATGGAAAATCTAAAAATATAAAGGATAGATACATTGTTTGCATAAGGTGGAATTTTATAAAAGAAGATATTATTCAGTTTAAAGATAATATGAAAAAATGTGATAGGTAGGGTTAGACTTCCCTCATCTAGACAAAATAAAAACCCTTGAAAAATCAAGGGATTAATTTTACATGGAGCAGATGAGGGGAGTCAAACCCCCGTCACAGCCTTGGCAAGGCCGTATTCTAGTCGTTGAACCACATCTGCGTATAGCCTTGACAAGGCCATGCAACATTTTTCTGCAAGTAAGTTAATTATAACAAAAATATTTGAAAAATCAACCTTTTTTATAAAATTTATTAAAAATAGTGTATAATTTACTTAGGTGAAGAATATGTTTGAGAGTTTAAGTGACAGATTACAAGATATTGCCCATAAGATTAAAGGGTATGGAAAAATTACTGAAGAAAATATTGCTCCAATGATGAGGGAAATAAGATTATCTTTATTGGAAGCGGATGTCAATTATAAAGTTGTTAAAGAATTTACGAATACGGTTAAAGAAAAAGCTTTGGGCGAAGAAGTCAGCAAAAGTTTAAATCCAGGGGACTTATTTGTTAAAATAGTTAGGGATGAATTACAAGAATTACTTGGAGGGGATAGCGCTCCTTTAGTTATTGATAAAAAGCCAACAATTACGATGTTAGTTGGACTTCAAGGTTCTGGTAAAACAACGACGATTGGTAAACTGGCTAATTTCTTAAGAAAAAAGCATAATAA
>CADAMI010000032.1 GCA_902788975.1 uncultured Erysipelotrichaceae bacterium
GGATTATTTTCAAATTCGACTCTTTCGAAGGGATAATAATCAAGGGTGGATGCTTTTCCACCATATAATTCTCGGCTATATTTTCGATCTTTATGGATATCATATACTCCATTTTCATTATAATTAGCTTGAGCTTCTTCTTCTGTATCTACAAGATATTTGCGATATACCCAGCCTTCTTTACTATCATTTTTTACTTTATACATATTAACTAAGCCATCATCATCAAAATAATCATAATCTAAAATTTCTAATTTATTTCCTTTTTTTATAAATGAGGCAATTTTAGAATCCTTTTCATTTTGATAAATAGTTACTGATGTTCTAACATATTTTTCCTTTTCGGTTACAACATCTTTTTTATTGGAAGTTATATTGTCTTTTTTTACCAAATATGACTTATCATCTAATTTAATTTCAAGATATTCAACTTCATCATCCATCTTGATTTTATCATTCGATTTAACTATGGTGCCACGTGATATTTTTTCTGACTCTTCTATCTGCTTAGTTTCTTCATTATATGAATACAATGTGACTAAGTTAGTATTTGAAGCTAAATAGTACTCCTTTGTAATAATATTAATATTATTTTTAGCAAAATCTAATAGTTTATATATACCAAACAAAATTTTTTTACTACTTTTTTGTAGACTTTATACTGCTCTTTTGATAAAATTAATTTAGGTGTATAATATGAAATTAATATATAATGATAAAGAAATTAAAATAAAAGAATGTAGAAGTTTTATTTCTAGGCTTAAGGGTTTTATGTTTAATGACAATATTGATCATGCTTTATTATTTAACCATTGTAATAGTATTCATACTTTTTTTATGAAAAGTAATATTGATGTTATAATGTGTAATAAGAATGATGTAATTATGTGTTATTATAATAATTTGAAAAAAAATAAAGTTATTTTTCCTAAAAAAAATGTATATAAAACTATTGAATTACCAGTAGATTATTTTGATGTTAAAATTGGTGATAAAATAAAAATAACAGCTTGAGGGCTGTTTTTAACTTTTTATAATGTTTTTTAACTTTTTAATAACTTTTTTCTCTATTCTAGATATATAAGATTGACTAATTCCAAGTAAAGTAGCAACATCTTTTTGAGTCATTTCTTTCTTTTTATTTAATCCATATCTTAGTTCTATTATTTCTTTATCTCTTGGGGCTAATTTTTCAATTTCGGTAATCATTAAATTACGATCTAATTCATCATCAAGCCCTTTCGTAACAATATCTTTTTCTGTACCCAAGACGTCTTCTAAGTGAAGTTCATTACCATCAGAATCATAACTTAAGCTATCTTCAAAACTTACTTCACTTTTTTTTCTTTTGGTTTTTCTTAAATACATGAGAATTTCATTATCAATGCAACGAGAGGCATAGGTTGCTAGTTTAATATTCTTATCCAAGCGATATGTATTTACAGCCTTGATTAAGCCGATAGTACCAATCGATACTAAATCCTCCAAATCAGTACCTGTATTATCATATTTTTTAGCTAAGAAAACCACTAATCTAAGGTTATGCTCAATTAATATATTTCGAGCATTTCTATCATTATTCATGGATAATGATACATATTTAATTTCTTCTTCTTTAGATAATGGTTCGGGTAATATATCAGTACTACCAACAAATAATATACTTTGATATTTCTCTATAATCTTTTGTAATAGTTTTTTTATCATTTTATTTTATCCTTTCTAATACTTCTTGATTTAAAATACAATTTGCTCCTTCAATACCTACTCTATCAATTATACCTATTAAGCATTTTTGGGAGTATCCCATTTTATGAATAAAAATTTTATTAGGAACTATACATGTCAATAAACTATGATTATCAATGGTATTATAAGGAACTAAAATTGTTTTTTCACTTGTAATATCAATATCGCTTCTACTTACTAAAATTATTGGTTTATGAGTATATGGGTCTATTAACTTATTTCCAGTATCTAAAAAAGCATTTAAAGTAATTTTGGGCTTGTCTTTTAAATATATGTCAATCATATAATAATTAGAATAATTGTTTTTCAATTTTTTTATTATTTTTATATATATATAAGTAATAATTGGTGATAATAATACAAGAATAATAAAATTTAAAAGATTATTATTTATTTGTGGTAGTAAATCGGTATTAATTAAATAAATAGAACCGGCTAGGAAGATACTGATAAAATACATATAAATAATATTTTTAATGGTATAAATAATATCTTGATATTTAAATGCAATAATTGACATAATAAATGAGAATAAAAGATTAATAATAAATATATAGATACTGTTAATATTAACAAACAATAATATTAAGGGAATTGTACCAATTACAGATGATAAGAATACTTTTTTAAATCTAGTAATTCTATTTAATAATATACCAGTTGAAATAATAATTACGTAATTTAAAATTAAGTCTTCAATTACTAAAAGATCAACATATATCATAAACTCACCTTTTTAATTATATTTTATGATTATAATAAAAAATGTCAAAAAAGGAGCTAACAAATTGTGTTAGCCCTTATCTATATCAACGTGAATAAATTATTCACGATACAATATATATTATGCAACAAATAAAAAAATGTTTACATGGTTTAAATAATTATTATATTTTTTAGTAGTAACATATACATCAATTATTTTTTTCTAAACCATTACATTTATCAAAATTGGAATTTATTTTCTCGACTTTAAAATTTTTAACTAAATTAATAGCTTCTCCCATATGATCATAGTCCTCATGTGGTGATATACGTTTATGCATACGAATTTAGTCAAAGAAAAAAGCTAATTATTTAGCTTTCTAATTTAAAATATTTTTCAACAAATTATATTCCTCTATATGTGGAATAATTTTTTTATCTTTAATTAATTTTCCCATTTCTATTTTTGTAAACCATTTAATATCACTAACTTCTTCTTTTTGCAATTTAAATTTTCTTTCTTCTTCATCTAAATACATAATAAATAGGCTTACAATTTCTTTGCTATCAACACCATTATTATTTAATTCCTCTTTATACTTCTTAACAAATTCCATATCACTAGATTCTATTCCCAATTCTTCTTTTAATTCTCTTTTAACTGCATCTATATCACTTTCTCTAGACATAATATGCCCACCAACAGAAATATCCCACATATTTGGATACAAATCTTTATTATTTGATCGTTTTTGAAATAACACTTTTGTTTTGTTTTTATTTATTATAATTAAATGAATAGAGCTATGCCAAATTCCAAATCTATGTGCTGCCGATTTATCTATTATTTCTCCTGTTTTTTTCATAGTATCTGGATTATATATATCTATCATTTCACCCATTTTGATTTTTATTGGGTTTTCCTTATATTTATATAAATAACTTGGTCTATGGCCACCTGTTTTAACCATTTCATTTGTTATCTCTAATTTATCAGTAAAAGTTCTTCTAAATGCAGAATTAACTACTTTTTCTTTAAGAATATCTCCATATACTTGTTCTAATGAACCAATAGTGAAACGTTCTGGAAATAAATTAAAAATTATATCCGTGTTCTGTACTTTAGTTCTTAAATCCATAATACCTTTAGTCAAAATAATATCATGATCAAATCCTAATTTGCTCTCATTTATTTGATAATACTGTTCATAACCACATTTATTATCAATAATCTTACGACCTACATTAAACACTATATTATCAAGTTTAACATCTATACTATCATCATTAATATAATAATTAATATCATACCATTTGGAGTTTTCTTTTAATTTCTTATTAATTCTTTCAACATCTACTAAGGCAATATAAGAAACAGATATAGTTCTATTTCTTGGATCCCTTTTTACCCCATCATTTATGCCAGATAAATACAAATTGATATCTTTTAGTCCTGTTTCTTTTTCTAGTATTCTTTTAGCTGCTTCCTCAGAAGTTTCATTATTATTAACATAACCACCAGGTAGCACTAACATATTCTTAAATGGTTCTTTATCTCTTTTAACTAAAATAACACTTAGATTTTTTTTTGATAATTCTCGTATATTTATATTTTCTTTATTTGAAATTCCAAATATTAATAAGTCAACTGTATAATCAAACATATCTTATCTTTCCCTTTCATATACTCTTTGATATATTCCTTTGTGTTCCTCAAGTTTCTTTCTTCTTATGCTATATGGTATATCTTTTTCTGAAATATCCGTTTCTTTACCACATACTGGACAGCAAATAGTATAGTAATAATCAGTATCACCAGCCATATCTGTATGAGATGTTACATAAATATCATTTTTCTCAACAAGTAATAATGATTCACATCCACCATCACCATTTCCTTTTCCAGTACATCTTAGTTTTAAATTCCATCCTGGTCCTTTTTCTAATATTTTCATATCAAACCTCCTCACATAATTACATTTTAATACAAAGTATATCAAATGTCAATGACTTTTTATCATTTTGTAACAAAGTATTCATTTTATAGTTTTTCTCTCCTTTTCTAATTCTTTTAAACCCTTATCTGGTGTAGGTAAATTCTCAGGCATTGTTCCACCTAATCTTTTAATGCTATCTCTTACTTCTTTCCCCACCTCATAATGAACAGAATTTGCAGTATACTCATTATCTACGTTATCCCTTTTTAATTTAGCGTCTGTTTGAGCTATTCTAAATATATTATCTGCAAGTTCTTCACTACCCATATTATCTAATATATCTTCTCTATATCTTAATTTTTTCCTTTTAAATATATCATTAGCAGTTTCACCATTATATAATCCTTTATATCCCGCATTATGAAATCTAGCTAAATCTTTTACTCCACTATTAACAGCTGTTTTATTTAAATTAAAATTACCTTTTCTTGCTTGATTCCTTCTATATAATCTTTTCTCATCTTCAGATAGTTCGTTATACTCTTTTTCACTTAGTTCTTGTTTCCTTGTTTGTATAGCAAAGTAAGTCTGAGCTAGTGCTATTACTTCTTTTCTAGAATCACCATTTTGTGCAATTAGGTAACAAGCATATCTTGAAAGTTTATAATCAATTATTTTTTTCATCGCATTATTAGGCATTTCTAACGTTTTCCTGACATCAGGAAAATGTTCTTTATAATTAATACTACTGTTTTGACAAGCGACAATTGCCTTTTCTATTACTTTATTAAAATTTTCCCATTTACTATATCCAAGTACTGACATCAATTCTCTTGCATACCAGTATTCATTACCAATCTCATCAATATGTTTAATATCTTCAAATACCTTTTCAGTATATTCTTTTATTTCATTCATTTTATCATCTTCCTTTCTATGGACTACAAGTCTCAATTTTTAATTTATTATTATTGATTTTAAACATGATACTACCATTTTGATCTGTTCTATATATTTTTGATTCCTCTAATGCATCTAACACTTCTTTATTTGGATGTCCATACCTATTATTCTTACCTACACTAATAATGGAATACCCTGGATTTATCTCATTTATAAATTCAATACTTGAACTTGTCCTACTTCCATGATGTCCTACTTTTAATACATCAATGTCAGGAAGATTGTATTTATCTATTATTTCTTTTTCAGTTGTACTTGATACATCACCCATAAACATAAATTTATAACCACTAAGTTCAGTATATATAACATTTGAATTATCATTCTCGTTATCATAAACTTTCGTCTGTAAAAAATATAATTTATTTTTATCTATATTTACTTCTTTAATACAGGAATAATATTTAATCTTTTTCTTATCCAAGACTTTGATTAATTCTTGTTCTAGATCGTTATATGGTCCACAATTAAAGATTACTTTCTCTACTTTAAAATTATTTACTAAATTAACTGCTTCTCCCATATGGTCATAATCCCCATGAGTTAATACTAAATAGTCTATTTTATTTATACCGATACTTCTTAAATATGGAATAGTTATATTAGATGCTACTTCATAATTGCTATTAATTATCCCACCAGTGTCTATTAAAACATTAACTTTATTATAGGGATATTTTATAAATATTGAATCTCCTTGTTTAACATCTAAAACTGTTACTTCAATATTTGGATTAAAATAAATAATATATTTATGAAAAATTATTATTATAAATATATAGATATATCTCTTGTTATATAAAAATAAGAAAACAGTAATATAATAAACAACTATTAGAGTAATTGATGGTTTAGAAAAATAAATTATACCTAGCTTATATTTAGATATAAATAAAGTTATTGTTTCCATTATATTAATTAAAAAGCATAAAAGATTATTAAATATAGGAATTATAAATGTAATTAAAGTTAATGGAAAGATAATGATGCTTACAAATGGAATAAAAATAATATTTAAAATAATTGAAAAAAAGTTTACTTGATAATAGTTATAGATACATAAAGGCATAGATACTAAAAATGTAATTAATGAAATATATAATGGCTTTAATAATTTATGTTTAATTATTTTAATCTTATTACTAAATAGTATTAATGAAAAAGTAATGATATACGAATATTGAAATGATGTATTATAAATATAGAATGGTTTAAATAATAAAATAATAATTAATACTATACACATTAAATCTATTTTTTTAATCTTAAGATTAAATAATTTGTTTATACAAAACAGAATATACATGGTAATACTTCTTAAGACGGATGGTGATGTGCCAATTAACAAAGAATAGAAAATAAGAAATAAAATAACAATACTATAATTATTATAATTATTATAAGATATTCTTTTTAAAAAAAATAATATAACTGAGGCAAATAGGCTTATATGCATACCTGATATTGAAAATAAATGAGAAATACCATTTTCACGATAACTATTTATGACTTCTTTATCAATTAATGAATTATCACCTAAAATAAATATTTTTAAATACTCTGATGATTTCTTTATACTTTCTATTCTGTTAGATATAATATTTCTTAAATAATAAATAATATTGGTATTATTAGCTACTTTTCTTATATAGTTTGATTTTACAATGTAAAAGATATCATTATAATATAAATATTTTTTATAATTAAATAAATTTGGTATAGTATTATTTTGTGGTTTTGATAAGCTTCCTTCAACTAAAATAGTATCTCCTAAATTTATGTCTTTTGGCAATTTGTCATTATAATTAACAATTAATTTTTCTTTTGATTTAAGGTATATTGTTGTTTTAGTATCATTCTTTTTTATCTTATAAACAATACCTGAAAATGATGTTTCATTAGTGTAAATGCTTTCTTTTTTTATTACTTTGGTATAAATAATAGTTAGTAATAGAACCAGTATAGCTAATAGTTTAAATAAATATCTATGTTGTAAGATATGTCTTAATAGATTCATATAATTTGCTACCTATTCCTTCGACATTTTGAATTTCGTCAATAGATTTAAAATTACCATTTTTATTTCGATACTCAATGATTGACTTTGCTTTTGTTTCACCTATCCCGGGTATTTTTTCTAATTCTTCAAGTTTGCCAGTATTAATATTAACTTGTAAACTTTTATTACTGATATTATCATTTATTTTATCATTGATACAACCATCATTTTGAATATTTGGACATACACATTCTTGTTCAACAACTTTTACAACCGTATCAACAATATTAGAATTTTTAACTTCTTCTTGGGTATAAATAATAATAACCATTTCGTTTGTTACTTGTTTAGCTAAATTAGTAATTGAAGTATCTGCATTATCCGATAATCCTCCTGCTAATCTAATAACATCACTTACATTATCTGTACATTTTGTTGAGTATACGCCTGGATTAATAACTGCACCTTTAATATCGATTATACATGTCTCATTATCATTATTATTTTCATTTATCTTATTTTCTTTTATTTCATTAGCAATAATAATATTTTGGTATTTATTGTTTTCTAATTTTATTTTTATGTAAATAATAAAAAGGATTATTAAAAAGAAAAAAATGATAATGATTGTTTTATGATTTTTTCTAATTATTTTCATACATTATTCTAAACTTCCTTTCATAAATAATATTCGTACGAATTTAGTCATTTTACTTTTTTAGTAGAAAATATGGACAGTATTGATTAATTTTTAGACTAAAGTTAAAGAAAAAGTAAACATATTTTGTTATGTTTACTTGTTTTTTTTATTTTTTTTCAATATCCTTATTATATTAATAATTATTAGAATTGCTATTGGTATTATAAAAAATATATAACTTTTTTGCTTTCTAATATTAATAACATAAGTTGTTTTTTCAATATCACTGATTGTTATGGTTATTATACTTCCATTTTGTAAATCGCGATTGCCGCCAATTATGACTTTGCTATCATCACGGTTAACCTTAATATCTAGTGATTCTTTATTGCCGATTTTAAGTGTATAATTTTTTATTGATGGATTAAAATTTAAATTATAACCAACAATAGTAATCATTAAATCTTCAGTTGGCTTTTCAATTACTGTAATCTCAGTAGATGCAGTAACTTTGCCTTCTTGGTCACTAATTGTTATTGTAGTTTTACCAACATTTAAAGCTGTCAATTCACCATTTTCAATTGTAGCAATTGTTTCGTCAGAACTAGTCCATATTGGATTATTTATCATAGTTTCCTGTGGATTTGAAATTGTCTTCAATGTAGTTATACTTCCAACATATACTGTTTGTTCATCTTGTTCAAATTTAATAGATTCAATCGGAGGTGATAAAACAGTTACTTTACATACTGACTCGTATTTCCCTTCATTACTTATTACTTTAATTTCGGTAGTTCCCGGTTTAATGGCTGTAACTTTACCATTTTCAACAGTAGCTATATTTTTGTTACTACTAGACCAAGTAACTTCTTTATTACTGGCATATGATGGATTATAAATAACTGAAAGATTTGCTGTTTCATTTATATCTAAGGTTAATTCTGTTTTATTTAGGGATATACCTTTTAAACTTCTGTCTAATGCTTTGACTGTTATTTTACTGCTTGCTGTATATTCACCATCGTTGGATGTTACAGTTATCGTTGCATTGCCGGCAGAAATTGCTTTGATATTACCTGAGGTGTCAACGGTAACAATTCCGGTATTACTACTTTTCCAGGTTACACTCTTATCTGTAGCATTCTCTGGACTAAAGGAAATGCTTAGTTTACCAGTATTACCTTCAGTTAGAGTCATTGTTTCTGGTGAAATACTTATGCCTCTCAAATTAATTTTATCAACAACGCTTACTTTATATGATGTGCTTTTGTTTTCAGCAAGAATAGTTATAATAGCATTACCTATTTTATTTCCAGTCATATTTCCACTAGAATCAACCGATGCAACAGATGGGTTACTACTTGAATAAAAGAGGATTTTATTACTAGCATTAGATGGATTTATAGATGCATTTATATTTTGAGTATCATTTAATAATAATTCACCGCTGCTACTTGGAAGTGATATATCTGTTATTGGTATATAGTTTGAAATAACATTTACTTTGCAAGTAGAACTATAAGTGCCACTATTTACGGTTATATAGGTTGTACCTGTTGATAATCCAGTTACATAACCATTTTTTAATGAAGCAATATTATTATTACTATTACTCCATGACACATCACTATTTACGTCACCCAATATTTTTAATTCTTGTGTAACATCAATACCAATATTTAATTCCGTATAGTTTAGATTTATGCTAGCATAAACAGACTTTATACTTATACATATCATTATGATTATTTGAAATATAAATAATATATTTTTTTTCATAAACATACTCTCCTATCTTAATTAAATTATAATATAAAGTTACTTTTATGTAAAGAAAAAGTAAATATATTTTATATACCTACTTTGTGTTATTTTTTTTCTTCTCTAATGCTCTATAGTATATTTTTAATATCCTAGATGCAAATACTTCTTTGGAATAACTATATACGCTATTTTGAGCATTCATACACATTATTTTATATAATTCTTTATCTGCCATTAAATCTAGAATGTATTTTCTAAATTCATCATCTTTTTTAAATAAAAAGCCATTGTAGTTATGTTGAACCATCGATCTAAAACTAGGGTCATCAATACAAACAATTGGTTTTGATGAAGCTAATCCTTCAATAATTGTTAATCCTTGTGTCTCTGTTTTAGAATACGATACCATAACATCAAATACATGATAGTAATTACAAACTTCATTATAATTTACAAAACCAGTAAAAATTATGTTTTTTTCTAATTTTAGTTTTTCAGTTAATACCTTCAATTCTTCTAATTGTGGGCCATCGCCAACTAACATAAATTTAATTTTATTATTAATATTTACTAGTTTTTGCATATTTTTAATTATTTTATCAAAGCTTTTTTCAGAGGCTACTCTACCAACCGAACCAATTACAAAGTCATTTTCAGATATATGGTATTTTTTGCGTAAGTCTATAGCTATTTTTTTCTTGGTATTATTTAAACTAAATCTATTTAGATCTATTCCTGAAGGGATGACTGCCATATCTTTTTTAATGTCATATTTTTCTATGAATAGTTTTTTTATTTTTTCAGTTGGAACAATTAATTCATCACATCTTTTTTCACAGAATTTTTTGGTTAGTTTTATAACAATTTTTTTTGCTATATTGTCTAAATGTCCGTGAGTTACATAATAAGTGTAATCTTCATATAATGTATGGTATGTACGAACTACCGGAATATTTAATTTTTTTGAAACCATTCTTGCAAAAAAATCAATAGTTAGTTCTGTTTGAGTATGAATAATATCTAATTTCCATTCGTTTTTAATAATTTTCATAGCTTTTTTAGAGTAAACTTCAGCAACTCTTAGTTCATAAAAACCTGGTCTAAACCCGGGTATCCAGATAATCCTATTTTTTTTATCATATAAAAATTTTTTATTTGGTGCTACAAGATATACAGTATGTCCCATTTCTTCTAAGGCATCTTTCAACATTTCTACACTTGTTGATACACCAGAAACATGAGGATAATAACTATCTGTAAATAATCCTATTCTCATAAATGTCACCTCAATATTAATATATATAAGTATATACTACTTTGTAACTAAATTCAAATTATTTTATAAACAATTTTGTCTATTTGACAAACTTATTTTATTGTAGTAAAATGTTGAATAGTCTCGTAGGGGTTGATATAATGTCTTATTCAAATGATAAAGAATATAAAAGAATTGTCAAGGAAATTCTTAGAAATAGTGAATTTAAAAAAATGTATTATATAGAACATCATGGTATAAGCAGATGGGAACATTTGTTAAAAATATCATATTATTCTTATAAAATTGCTAAAAAAATCAAATTAGATTATGTTAGCGTTGCTAGAGGAGCATTACTGCATGACTTTTATTTAGATGGTGACGAAAGATCAAAAAAAAGAAAGTTTTTAGATACATTTAGTCATCCAAAAAAAGCATTAAAAACTAGTTTAGATAATTTTACTTTAAATGAAATAGAACAAAATATAATTATTAGCCATATGTATCCCATTTATCCAGTTATACCAAAGTTTAAAGAAAGTATCCTTGTAGATATTGTTGATAAAATAATTGGTGGGCATGAAATGCTTCGTGAATATAAATGTAAGTTTAAATATAGATTTAATTATCTTTTTGTACTTTTAATGATATTTATAATAAATTAAAATCTTCGGTTACGAAGATTTTTTTGGGTATTAATCATTTATATATATGTTTATTTTAAATATACTATACTAGAAAGGAGTTAAATTATGTACGGTTATGGTTATGGTGGCTGCGGTGGTTATGGCTATGGTGGCACTGAATGGATTTGGATTCTAGTAGTTATATTTATTATTTTCTTCTTATTCTGGGGAGCAGGAAATAACAACTGTGGTTCAAATCATGGTCCTAGAGGATGTTAATAGCACATTAATTTGTGCTTTTTATTTTACCTTCACTATCAATTATTGTGTTGATACTCCAAGAATTTAAATCATTGATTACTCTTTGCTTTTCTTCATCTTTTAATAAACCAGTATATTCATTCTTTTCTAGTGCTGGAATAAAATAATATTCAAATTTATTGTCATTTATTTTTACTTGAAAGATACCGGTATCTTTTGTTTCATCATTAAAAATGAAGTCACCTAAATTATAGATAATTGGTTTATCATTATAGAATTCTATTCCTTGTAAAACATGGGCATGAGAGCCAATTATCATATCACTACCAGCATCAATATACATTTTTGAAGTTGTTACTTGGACATCTTCTAAATCATGGGAGTCTTCTTTTCCCCAATGAATTAAAGTAATAACATAATCGCTTTCTTCTTTAGTACTCTTAATTAAATTAATAAGATTAGTTGGATCATAGCATCTAAATACGCCACCTTCTGTTTCAGTTGCTTCAGGTGTCAAAATATATTTTTCAGCCCTAGTAGCATTTACAAAGGCTATTTTATAACCACCTATAACAAAGTAATAAGGGCGCATAGCTTCAGAAATATTTTTGCCAGCTCCAATATATGGTATTTTGTATTCATTTAAACTATCTATCATGTCATAAAAAGCAGTTTTACCAAAATCATAGACATGATTATTAGCAAGAGTTAATAAATCAACACCCATTTCATTATAAATAGGTAATCTTTTAGGGGAACCTCTAAAGGTATAATATTTATTGGGCATTTTCTCTCCTCTATCACTTACAGTAAATTCGCTATTAGCAACCATAATATCACTATCAGTCATAATTTTTACAATATCTTCCGATAGAATGCCATATATACCCTTTCCTCTTTCATCATATTTAGGCATAATATACCAATTATCAGCAAGTGATACATCACCAACAAAACTAATCGTATTTTCTTTTTTAGTATCTAAAACTTTAATATTATCCATATCATCATAT
>CADAMI010000033.1:0-5651 GCA_902788975.1 uncultured Erysipelotrichaceae bacterium
GATGATCAACTTAAAATAATTTTTGGGCCGGATGCTAAACAATTAAAAAAATATATACGTGAATTGAAATAGTTCTTTTGAACTATTTTTTTGACAAAAAAAGAGAATGTTTTACATATTTCGACATAATTCGACATTATGAATAGTTTATAATAATCTTGGTGATGATATATGGATAAGATATTATTTTCAATGGTTATGATAGTGTTTCCAATACTTATGTATTTAGTTTTTAGTTGCTATAATTCTTTGACTAATAAAAAAATAGAGAAAATTGTCTTTATAGTTACAGTGCTTGGGTCGTTGTATATGAGTTTTTTGTTTAATTTAGAAAATAATAAATTGTTATTATTTTGTAATATACCAGTACTAATATGTTATTTTAAAAAGGAAGGATTATTTGGAATAGTTTTATCAATACTAGTAATACTTATAAGTTATATTAAGTATGATGTTAATATATTTATTACTATACTTAAATATTTTAGTTATTTTATTACCTATATATTATTATACAGAAGAAAAGAATTTAATTATTTATTTTTTAAGATTAGTGCTATAATTCAAGGATTTTTTATATCGTTTGAATACTTTATGAATACATATGATGGTATTGATAAAATTATATCTTTATTTATCTATATTTTAGTTGTATATTTACTTACTTTCTTTTGTTTATATCTATTTAAATTGGCAGATAATGTTAGTTCTTTATATTCGATGATGAATAAAATACAATCAGAGAATAAACTTAAAAATTCTTTGTTTAAATTAACACATGAGATTAAGAATCCTATTGCGGTATGTAAAGGTTATTTAGATATGATGGATCTTAGTAATATAGATAAAAGTAGTAAATATATTAATATTGTTAAATCAGAAATTGATCGTAGTTTAAATGTTATTGCTGATTTTATGGAGTATAGTAAAATAAAGGTAAATAAAGAAATATTTGATATGGTTATGCTTATGGATGATATATATGAATCTTTTGAAATATTGATAAAAGATAAGAATATTAAGTTTAATTATCATAATAAATATGAAGAAATATATGTATGTGGAGATTATGATAGATTAAAGCAAGTATTTGTAAATATTATAAAAAACAGTATTGAGGCTATAGAAAATAATGGTATAATTAATTTAGATATTTCTTTAGAAGGAAAGAATGTTTTTATATCTATTAGTGATAATGGTATGGGAATGGATAAAGAACAATTAGAGAATATTAAAGAGATGTTTTATACGACAAAGAAGAATGGAACTGGACTAGGTGTCGCTTTATCAAATGAAATTATTTTAGCTCATAATGGAGTAATGGAATACGAGAGTGAAATTAATAAGGGAACAAAATGTATAGTTAAGTTACCAGTATAGGAGTTTTTATGAGTAATGGGAAAGTATATGATATTTTTTTAGAAAGATATCCAAAAATAGATTTACATGGATATGATCGTGATAGTGCAAGAGTGGTTACTAATGATTTTATCGAAGAAAATGTTATTCTTGGTAATGATACGATTATAATAATTCATGGAATAGGTAGTGGAATTGTAAAAAGGGAAGTTCATGATGCATTAAGTCATAATAAAGATGTTTTAGAATATAAGACAGATAATTTTAATTCCGGATGTACAATTGTTAAATTAAAGATAAAATAATTCTTACTTAGTAGGAATTTTTTTAAAAATATTGATTTATTTATATGATTTTTGATATAATTTTTTTGGTAGTAGGAGGTAAATATGGATAAATATTTAAGAAAAGCATTAAAAATGGAAAGAAAAAGACAAGAAGAAAATATAGAATTAATTGCATCTGAGAATTATGTATCAAATGATATTTTAAGATTACAAGGAAGTATTTTGACAAATAAGTATGCAGAAGGATATTCAGGTAAGAGATATTATGGTGGTTGTGAGTATATCGATATGTTTGAAACAAAAGCAATCGAATATTTAAAAGAGTTATTTGGATGTAAGTATGCGAATGTTCAGCCACATAGTGGATCTAGTGCTAATATGGCTGTTTATAGAGCTTTACTTAATCATGGTGATAAAGTAATGGGTATGAATTTAAGTCATGGAGGACATTTAACACATGGCTATAAACTTAATTTTAGCGGAGTCGATTATGAAATTGTCAGCTATGATGTTGATCCAGAAACTGGTATGATAGATTACGAAAAATTAAAAGAAATAGCTTTAAAGGAAAAACCAAAAATGATAATAGCGGGGGCATCAGCATATTCAAGAACAATTGATTTTAAGAAGTTTAGGGAAATTAGTGATTTAGTTGGAGCATATTTATTTGTTGATATGGCTCATATTGCGGGACTGGTAGCTGCTGGATTACATCCATCACCAATTCCTTATGCAGATGTGGTGACATCGACAACTCATAAGACACTTAGAGGACCAAGAGGAGGAATTATTCTTACAAATAATGAAGAGATAGCTAAAAAGATTGATAAAGTAGTGTTTCCGGGTATTCAAGGTGGACCACTTATGCATGTTATTGGAGCTAAAGCACAATGTTTTTATGAAGCATTACAACCCGAATTTAAGGAATATCAAAAACAGGTTATTAAAAATATGAAGGCAATGTGTAATGAATTTATTAATCTTGGCTATAAAGTAGTTAGTGGTGGAACTGACAATCATTTAATTTTGCTAGATGTTAAAGATAGTGTTAATATTACTGGTAAAGAGGCAGAATCTTTATTGGATAAAATACATATAACAGTCAATAAAAATACAATTCCAAATGAAACAGAAAAGGCAATGATAGCTAGTGGTATTAGAATTGGATCTCCAGCTATGACGTCAAGAGGTTTTAAAGAAAAAGAATTTAAATTAGTAGCTAGAATAATTGATAAAGCTTTTAAAAATAGAGATAGTGAATTAGAGTTAGAAAAACTTAAAAATGAAGTAATAGAACTTACTAGTAAATATCCACTTTGGTATAAATAATAAAAGATATCCTTAGAATAAAGTATAAGGATATCTTTTTGGTAGTTCTATTTCAAAATGTAATAGTTCTTTAGTGGTTGGATGATAAAAGGATACTTCTTTAGCAATAAGAGCAATATTTGTTTTGTTATCATCTAAAAATCTTTTGTTATATTTATGGTCACCATATAGTGGTAGATTTCTACTGGAAAATTGAACTCTAATTTGATGATGGCGACCAGTTAATAAGTTTATTTTAACTAGGGATAAATTATTTATAGTTTTAATTGTATGATAATCAAGAATTGCTAATTTTCCATTAGTTTCATTAGTTACGTGAGAGGTATTGTTTTTCTCATCTTTGGTTAAATAATCTTTAAAGGTATCTTTTTCTTTAGGGATACCCTCAATTACAGCATAGTATGTTTTTTTGAATTCTTTATTATTAATTTGTTTGGTTAATCTTTCAGCGGCTTTACTTGTTTTAGCAAAGACCATAATACCTTCGACAGGGCGATCTAATCGATGAACTAATCCTAAATAAACGTTGCCTGGTTTTTGATATTTTTCTTTGATATATTCTTTCAAAATAGATAATAAATCTTTATCTTTAGAAGAGTCTTCACAAGTTGGTATATTAGCTGGTTTTACTACGACTAAAAGATGATTATCTTCATATAAAATATTAATCTTTGGTAACGCGTCCATATATACCACAAGGAAGTGTCAAATTGTTTTCAGTGATAGGTAAACCTATTTCACCAGTTTCAATATGACTATTTTTGAATGTTAATGAAAGAATATTATTAAGGGATGTTGGTGATAAACCAGTCGTATATGAATTTATTAATAGAAAAGAATAATCTTTATCTAATAATTGTTTTGTTTTATCTAATAATACTTGTAAATCATCTTCGAGACGCCATACTTCTTTGTTAGGACCTCTTCCATAACTGGGGGGATCCATAATAATAGCGTGATAAGTTCTTCCTCTTCTGATTTCACGATCTAGAAATTTGATGACATCTTCACAGATAAATCTGATCGTATTATTTTCAAGATGAGATAAGTGCATATTTTCTTTAGCCCAATCAATCATTCCTTTGGCAGCATCGACGTGAACTACTTCTTTAGCGCCAGCACTAGATGCGGCCATGGTAGCACATCCAGTATAAGCAAATAGATTTAGTACGCGAAAATCTTCAATGTTTGAATTGCTAATTTTATCCATAATATAATCCCAGTTTGTAGCTTGTTCAGGAAAAATACCGGTGTGTTTAAAATTGGTAGGGCTTATTTTGAAAGTTAAATCACGATAATTTATTGTCCAATAGTCGGGAAGTTTTTTTCTAAATTCCCAGTGGCCGCCACCTTCATTTGATCTATGATAATAACCATCCCAAGTATTCCAAAGGGGATTGTTAGTTTTAGCCCAAACAATACTTGGATCAGGCCTGTTTAAAATGATATTTCCATAACGCTCTAATTTTTCTTTATTACCAGTTGCAAGACATTCATAATCTTTCCAATTATTACTTATATTCATAATACCTCCGTTACAAGTACAATAATATCTTAAAAATATTGTTTTGTCTAGTATTATAGTTATGTAAAATATGATAAATCGTATATTAATAATTGAAATTGGTGTTTAGAAATGATATAATTTTATTAGATTTTTATGTGGAGGAATATATATGAATAAAAAAGGATTTACGTTAGTGGAATTATTGGCAACTTTGGTAATATTAGGAATAATTGTTGGAATTACAATAGTTAGTGTTACAAGTAGTTTTAGAAATGCAAAGGATAAAACTGAGGATGTTTTTGTTAATACTTTAGAAGATGCTTTGGATATGTACTTAGATAGTGATGCGAGAAAATTAAGCTTTAAAGAAACAAAAACTTGTACTTTAAATAAAACACATGGTAGTGTAAATGTCTATAAAAGCACGAATACTTTGACATTTAATGACATTATTAATTCAAGTTATTCTCCTTTGGTAGAACAGGATTTTGTTAATCCAGCAAATGAAAAAGTGACATGTAATAGCAATGTAAGTGTTGAAATTTATAGGGATGATGACTTTGTATATTATTATAGAGTTAGTAGAGATAATTTTGGTTGTTTAAAAAATGGAGGATATATTACTAATTTACCTAGTGAGTGTTATTAAGGGAGAAGATATAATGATAATAATAATTACTTTTTTAGTATTTTTACTTGATATGTTAAGTAAGATTGTGGTTATTAATTATTTAGAATTAGAAGAAAGTATCAAGATTATAAATAAATTTTTATATTTAACTTATGTTAGAAATACAGGTGCTGCCTGGAGTATCTTATCAAATAACACATATATGGTTTTAGGAATATCTTTAATTATAATTATAGGAATTATTTGGTATATTAGGAAGAATAAAATAGATAATAAGTTTGAAAAAGTAGCTTATTCATTAATATTAGGGGGAGCAATTGGTAATTTTGTTAATCGTATTATATATGGTTATGTAATTGATTTTATTGATATTAAAATATTTGGTTATGATTATCCGATATTTAATTTAGCAGATGTATTTATTGTTTTTGGAGTGATACTTTTAATAATATATAGCTGGGGGAATGGTAATGGAAATAATAGTAAAAGATAATGGTATAAGAATTGATAAATATTTGATGAATGAAACAGAGATGAG
>CADAMI010000033.1:5688-22542 GCA_902788975.1 uncultured Erysipelotrichaceae bacterium
ATATTGTACCAGAAGATATTCCTTTGGATATTGTCTATGAGGATGAATATTTATTAGTTGTTAATAAACCTAGTGGAATGGTAGTTCATCCGGCACCAGGTAATTATTCAGGGACACTAGTTAATGCTTTAATGTATCACTGCAATAATTTATCTCAGGTTAATGGGACTGTTAGGCCAGGAATAGTTCACCGTATAGATGCGGATACGAGTGGATTATTGTTAGTGGCTAAAAACGATATGGTTCATAATGATTTAGCTAAACAAATAAGTGAAAAGAGTGTAGTTAGAAAGTATGTATGTTTAGTACATGGAGTAATAAATGAAGATACGGCAACGATAGATGCACCAATTGGAAGAGATACTAAAGATAGAAAAAAAATGTGTGTGACAGAAGATAATTCTAAAGATGCAATTACCCATATTAGAGTTCTTGAGAGATATAATACTTCTACACTTATTGAATGTGTTTTGGAAACAGGAAGGACACATCAAATAAGGGTACATATGAGTTATATTAATCATCCAGTTGTCAATGATCCGGTATACGGATACAACAAGATGGATGATAAAGAATTTGGCCAAATGTTACATGCAAAAGAAATAGGATTTGTGCATCCAATTACGCATGAATTTATGGATTTTAAAGTTGATCCACCAAAGGATTTTTATCAAATATTAGATCATTATAAAGAATTATGAGGTGATAATATGAATGAGATTAGAATTGATGATAAAGAAGTAATTGTAATGAACTTGGTACATTATTTTGTGACCGAAAAAAATTATAATCCAGTGGTTGTACATGGTATAAATGATGAAATATGGCTAGAGAATATGGATAGTGATTATAAAATAGTAAGAATTGTATCAAGATATATTCATAATGATGAACAGCTTGGCTTTAATAGATTTAGATCTAATCAAATTACAAGAAAGTTAAGAATAAAAACATTATCTTTTAAAATGAATGTTTTAAGCATTTATACTGATTTGGGTGAAAATGTTAAAACACTTGACAAAGATAAAGAGGGTAATTTATCATTATTTGTTAAGAACTTACAAGATTTTAGAGATAATAAAATGCTATTGGAGGTATTTCCTGATATAGTAGAAAAGACACAACATGATGAGAAGGGAATTGAGTTATTATTTAAGATTACAGATGATATTAATCAAACTAATGAAAGGAAAAATAAAAAAATGGAAAAGATTTTTTCATCTAAAAAACCAATTGTTACTTATGCATTGATTGTATTGTGTGTTATTATGTTTATTGTCTCAGGGTTTGGCTATAGTACAGAAGCGTTACTTTTATTTGGCGCTAATTATGGACCTTTAGTAAAAAGTGGAGAAATATATAGATTAATAACATGTATGTTTTTACATGGAGGAATAATTCATTTGGGATTGAATATGTATTCATTATTTGTAATAGGTCCTAGAGTTGAAGATTTCTTTGGCAAATGGAAATTTTTATTAATATATTTTATTAGTGGAATAAGTGCTAGTTTATTATCAATAGGACTTAATGTTAATGTTATTTCTGTTGGTGCTAGTGGAGCTATATTTGGCTTATTTGGGGCTTTATTATATTTTGGGTATAGTTATCGTGGATATATTGGAGCTCTTGTTAGGAGTCAAATTGTACCAATTGTTTTATATAACTTAATTATGGGATTCTTTATTCCAGGAATTGATATGTGGGGACATGTTGGCGGTTTGATTGGAGGAATAATAACTGCTAATATGTTAGGAACAATTGAAAATAAGAAGTATAATTCGATGAATATTTTATTGTTTATAATATATTTTGCTTTCTTAATTTATTTAGGAATTTTTAGATAGCTTTGGCTATCTTTTTTTCTGTTTAAATGACTTTAATTTCGTTGACATATGGGGTGTAAAATGATATAATTTTTATAGTATGGCATAGTAGCTAAAATAGAGGTGATTGTGGTGAAGAAATTATTGGATAGTAAATTTTTATTCATATTAGCTCTTAGTATAATAGTACTTATAATATTGGGAGTTGGTGCATTTTATTTGTTTGATGATAGTGATGCAACTTTTGTAAAAGATGGATATGTGCTTAATCCACTTAGTGCTAAGAGTGAAAAATACTTTTTTGATGAAGATACAAGTTACAAAGAAAATTTAAATCAAATGGTTGTATTTGATGATGTTGATAAAAATGAAGTTAAGGTATTGAAAGATAGTTTTCTTCACTATATGGATGGTTCTTTATCATTTCTTAAAAATGGAGCTATTCTTGACTTGGATTCAATTCAAGGAATGGATGCGGTTAAGTTTTATAATATTACTAATAAATCAATAATTAATAAGAGCGGTAATGGTTATGTTATTGAAACGACAGGTGATGATATAGGACTTAGAAATTTTATTGGAAGAATTAGTGATAATAAATATATTGTTGTTGGTTCGTTGGAAGCTAAAATACCAGGGAATGAAAAAAATATATCTGGTGATTATTTTGAAATAGTTTATACAGATGAAGGAATCGTTAATATTGAAAATAAAGATATTAAGTTTCAAGTAGCTGCTCAAGGTAGTTATATATATGCAGGAGATACTGTTATTGACTTAGGAAATAAGAAAATTACAAAAAATAATGAAGATGTTATGTCAATTACGGCAATTACAATTAATGGAAATGAAAATATTGAAATAATTCCAAAAGCACCTGATGAAGAAGAGAATGGTAATGGAACTGGTGATGATGGTAATCAGGGAAATGATGGAAATGCCAATAATCAAACACCTGGCAATCAAGATGGAAATGGTACGGGTAATGATGGAAATACAGATGGTAATAATGATAAACAAGAAGTTATATTAGATGAACTACAAGTATTGTTAGATCCAGATAGAGTTAATATTGATAGTTCAAGCATAACGGTTGCTTTTAGAATTATTAATGATAGAGAAGATGATAATTTAGTATTAAAAGTAACTGATTTAAGTACTGGTAGAACAGTAAATGAAGAGGTTGATATAGTAGATGGAAAAGATATTCCAGTTACGCTTTTGACTCCAGAAAATAAATATTTATTTACAGTTATTAATAGGCGTGATGATAATAAGTATTTTCAAAAAATATTTGAAACAAGCAACTTTGGTATTAGCTTGGAAAAATCATATGTTACTTCAAGCCAAATTGGATATAAGATCAATCTCGCAAATGATGGTGATATTAGCGATGCTAGATTAACATTAAAGAAATTTGATGAAAGTAAAGATATTAATCAATTGGTTACGGTAGATAGTTATCAACTTAAGGATATTATTGATATGACTAAAGGAGAACATGATGGAATAGTTTTTTCTGGGTTAGAAAGTGATACGATATATACAGCGGTATTAGATAACTTTTCGGTAGCTTCGACTAACTATAATGATATTTATAATATTGCGCTTACTTCAATGACATTAAAAGAAAAGCCTACATTTGGTAATATGCAGAAAGAGATTACTAATGATAGCTTTAAATTATATATTGATAGTGTTAATGATCCAGATAATGCAATAGTTAAATATACATATAAAATATATTATGCTAGTGATATAGATTTTTTAAATCCAGTTAAAGAAATTGAAACAACGGATGCTTTGCCAGTAGAGGTAGCAATTGGTGAGGGCAAAGACGAATTAAAGCCTGGCGAAAAATATGTATACAAACTTGCTATTGAATATTTTGATAATGAAAAATATATTGAAGAAATGCGAAATGGAAGTATCAATTTATCTAAGGGAAAAGATCCTTATGTTGTTATCAAGGAAGGTAATGATTTAAGTTATAATAGATTTGAAGCTTTGATTTATTTATATGATAATGATTGCTTAATTGATATACCTGGCAAGTGTAATATTAGTATAGATACTCTAAACGATTCGATTAAAGTCATGGTATATGAACTAGATGCGATGGGAAAAGAAACACTACTACGTGAATATACTGGCGATGCTCTCCAATTTAACTTAGATGAAGAGACTGGCGCATATATGGCTGATTTGTCAGTTAAAAATTTAAGTCGTGAAACATCATATGCAATCTATGTGGTAGCAGAACAAGACGGTTCATCAACTCAAGGATTTAAACCTGTTATTGGTACAGATGAAAATAATATATTTACAACTAAAAAATTAGCAAGTTTTAATGCTCTTTGGGATAATAAACTAGGTTCAAAAGATAATCCGATTGAAACAAGTGTTAAACTTGAAGGAATTGATAAACCAGATGTTGTATCGCCGGAAGAAACAATCGATAATATTAAAGCAGTTATATTTAAATTATACGATGGGGAGTATAATCCCAATTCACCTGAATTAGATGAACCAAAATTTATTAAAGCATCTGCTCCAATTTATAAGACTGATGACTTTAGTATGCTAGATAATTTTTATAACAATGCTTATCAGATTGATTTAAATAATACTTTTGGATTGACAAGAGATTATTTAGAAAGTCGAAATGAAGATGGATTATTAAGCCCTTATTATACGATTATAATGGATGCTTATTACGATTATGAAATGACTGAAAAAAATTCTGTTGTAATTAATGCTAAATGGAATCCTTATCATATTAATCCGGAATATAGAAATGTAAATCCTAAATTAGATTTGTTTGCTACAGCATTAAAGAAAAATAGTACTAATGCTAGTTATTTTGATAGTTCACTTTCAAATGGATTAGTAGTTGGTTATGAATTAACAACACAAATTGAAGAAAGTAAATTTACAGATAATGCATGGGAAATACAAGATGTAAATTTCTATGTATATGATGCTAGCAGAAGAAAAGTTTCATTTTATGTTTTAGAAGATGGCAAATTAAATTTATATGATAAATATTCAAAACATTATGGCGATGAAGATTTTAATAAATTAGAAATATATATGGGATATGGAACTAGCGGTAATGGCATTATGACAAGAGGGAATAACTACTATGTTGGTTACGAAATAATATACAAAGAAAATGATCAAACATATCCTTATCCATCTAATGACAATGTTAATGTTCCGGCTGACAGTGGATTTTATAAAAGTATAGATGAATTGGTTCCTGAGAAGGATAAAGCTCTTAAAGATAAGCCAACTTTAAAATATGCTTATATTTGGGAAACTACTAAGGATGGAAAGGTTACTTATAAATATAAGATAACTGATATTGATAATGCTATTGCTAAAGAAGATAATAATAAATATATTTATTATAGTATTAATGATGGTGATAATGAACAGTTAGAGTTTTCTAATCCAACAACTGTTAAAGGCGGGGGATTAATTGATACAAATATACCAGTATATGAAGGAGAATTTACTTTATCAGGATTAAATAATCAAGATGCTTATAGCTTGTTTTATCACTTATTACTACATAATAGTGAAGGTATTAAAGAAGATTCTATTGGAATAGAAAATAGATTATTTGATGGATATTATGATAGTAAAGATTATAATTTTAAGTTTGAAATTAATCCTAATTTAACAAATTTAGATACTGTTGTTAGTAATAAGGTGACAGTTAAGATTTTAGCGGATGATGAACTACTTTCTAGAGTTCTTAGTTATAAAATAAAATTTAGTGATGGTAGTCATGATTTTACAGAAGAAATCTATCAATTAAATATGTGTTTGGATGCTGCTCCAAGTGATATACCAAGATGTTATGTATTAGACTATACTGATGATAAATTAAAGGATATGAAGACAACTGGAAATACTGCTAATGAGATTACGGTATCAGTTGAAGCAATATATGATAATGGATTAACTGGTTATGGATATAAAGATAAAGTTGATAACGCTGAAGCAGAAAAAGATTATCCTTATATGATAATGCAGGAAAACTGTGAAAAAGATAAAGAATGTAAGTATCGTATAATAAACAATGGGGTATCAAGATGGTCTGCAGCTAATTATCCATCAGGTTATTATCGATTTGAACTTGTTGAAAGAAATGACACTATTACTGGCTTCTATTATACAAAAATGTATAAGCCTATTAAAGATAAAGTAAATGGCGACAAGTATGGTCCTTATGAATTGATATTAAATAGTAGTGGTTTGGGCGTTGATGCGGGAGCAATAAATCCTAAAATGGTATCTGATAAACTAATGAGTAGTGATCCTGGTAAAAATAAATTCTCATTTAGTAGTGTTACACCAACAATTAGAATTAATGATAACGAGACAATTAGTCTAATTAACGGAGCTATTGTTAATATACATTTAAGTGGCGCTTTCCTAGAAGATATATGCGTTAAAAAGAATGGTAATAATTGCAATACGGGAAATGGTGATAGATATTTATATCTAGATGTTTGGGAAAATGAAAATGATGTTAATGATAATACTAAAACACCGATTAAGACAGTTGAAGTATTGCTTGACAATGCTCAAAATAATGTTAATAGGTCATATATAACTAAAATCGATGATATAGTTAACTTATCACATGATCATACTTATTATTATACGATTTATACTTATGTAAATAATGAAGGTAATAAGAAAAAAACAAGAGTACTTAATGAAGGATCTGGTGAAAAGGCAATTGTTTATCAAATTAACACAAAAAAATTACTTGATATATTTGATGAAAATAAATTAAAGGTAAATATTATTCCTAATGATAAGGGAGAATATAATGATAAGTTATTAAGTACAGATATTACTTTAAATAAATATTCTAAAGATTTTGATATACCATTTAATTTTAAACTTACGTATGTTTTGTGTGATATTGATGAGCAATGTGATTTAAATAACAATATAATTAAAAAGCAAATTAATACCGAAGATGAATTTACAACTGTTACTAATGGTACTGATACGGTATCAATAAATGATTTAGTTGATATATCAGATGATATTATAAATAAAAAAATAGAATTTGGTAAAGATTATAATATTAAATTCTATGTAACATATGATAGTTTCAATGAAAATAAAGAAGTTGTTGATAAAACTTTTGAAATATGTGAGAAGACTGCTTTAGGAGATCAGACGTTGCATGATATTCAATTTTCAACTGTTCGTCGAAGAGCTGATTATGTTGATGGAGATTATATTATTGAATTAAATATAGAGCTTGATGATGTAGATAGATTATTAGTTGATGGTAATTATTATGTACAACTTACAGATCAAGATGGTAATTTAAAAGGAAATTTAAAACTTCAACAGGATGGTAATTATATAGTAGTTGCTACATCTGATGGCGATGATAAATATGATAAATATCCAATTAAATATTTGGATAATCAGACTATTCGTGTTGGTGGACTTAGTGCAGATACCTTATATACGGTTAAAGTGTTGGCTTATTCATATATTGATGATACTTTGACACCTATTGTTAGTGGTGAAAATGGTGAAGGACATAGAGTTTATTCATCAAATAATTTAGGAGTAGCTTTTGGTGATAGTGTTTTATATACTTTTGCTGAGTCTACAGAAGAAAATACGATTATTGCTAACTTTGGATATGGTTCAAATTTGAAGGAAAATGAGAATACAGTTATAAAATCAGTAACATATACCATAAAACGTGATGGTGCGAATGTTCCACCGAAATCGAAGACACTAATTATTCCTGATGAGATAGGATTTGACCGATATAGTGGATATAATAATTTGATTATGAAATTTAAGATTGATGAGGACTTAATTAAAATTAATCAAGGAGATCAATATATATTTACAACAAGTTATGAAGTATATGATTCAGCAAATGATAGATATGAAACGATAGATTTTACAACTTATCCTAGTTTATCAGGGAAAGTATTTAAATATAATCAAAGTAATTAATGGAGGTAAATTATGAGGAGAAAATATGATATAAGGAATAAGAAAAATTTTGTAATAATTTTAATATTATCGATTATTATTATCGGTATTTTCTCCTTGTTTATCTACAAGTATAAACATACCGAGAAAATAGAATATAATGTTAAGACTGGTAGTGTAGTACAAGATAGTAGTAAGAATTTTGTTAATATTGAAGAGGATGCCTTACTAAAGGTTAGATGGAATGGTAATTATTATTTAGTTTATCAAGATAATAAAATAAGTTTAGGTAAAAAAGTAATTGTTTATGATACGATTACTGGTGATATAAAATTATATGGTAAATTTTATGAAATACAATCTGATGGTAAGATTATAGAAAATAATAATGAGACAGTATTAACTAATTCAGGAAATGTAAAATTTTATAAATTGGATGATAGAGAGTACTTGCTTGTAGATAAACAGATAACTAGTAATGATGAGAGTATTAATGCGAGTGGATATTTGTTAGTAGAATTAGATCGTATGGGAAATGCAAAGTTATCTAATTATAATCTTAATTTAAAGACAATTAATCCAACTGTATTAAGAACTTCATTATATAGTTTTGATATTGCCAATGAGATACTTAGATTTAATAATTTAGAGATTGATTTAAAGAAAATAATTGGTTCTAGTAATCAATATAAAGAAGAAAAGAAAGATCAAGATAAAGAGAATGATAATGAAAATGGCAATGGTGGGGCAGGTAATGGTGGTATAGCTACGAATAACGAAGTTATAGCTAATGGAACTGGTAATAATGCAACAGGAGTTAATAATACTAGTCAAGGAGAACAGGTTACAATTGAAGAAATTCGTAGAGATACGAAGACAACATCAATAATTAGAACAGCTGAAGATATGAATAAAATAGATATCGATTATGTCGTATATGATCCTTATAATGAATATAAGACTGTTTATGCAGAGATAAGTAGAGCTGATTCTAGTGGAGTATCACAAATTAGGACGATTGATATGCCCAAGATAGATACCCATTTAACATTTAGTGATTTACAACCTGATACAAAATATAATATTGAGTTTTATTACACAACTGTCGATAAAGATACTAATGAAGAAAATACTACAATGTTTGAAAAGATTATTGTTAAGACTAAGAAGCCTGTTTACGCGATTGAAATATATAAGATTAATAAGGTTAATAATACACTTGAATATAAAGTATATTTACAATCTAATTATAAGATAAGTAATGTTAATGTTTCATTATCATTTGATGGAGTGGATAAAAATATTAATGATGATGTTAGAAGAATATCTTTACCAACAGTGACACTTCCTGTTAGTGAAGGGGATAAAGTATTAAGAGGGACATTTAGTATTGATCCGAATAGATATAGTGTTATAAATAATTCGTTATTTAAATTAAATGTTGATAGTGTTACAGGGGATAATGGTACTATTACAATTAATAGTTATGATACCTTTAGGTTAGTAGGTGATACAAATGAATAAAATAACCAATTTTATTAAGAAAAAGTATAAGATATTAATTCCAATTATGGTTGTATTTGTATTACTTATAACAGTTTTCTATTTATATAAAGAATATAAATATGATAATTATCGTAATAAAGTAGAATATAATGTATATCAATGCTTTGGAAATAAAAAGAAAGAATATACGGCGATTGTAACTTATAATTTAAAAGACGTAATAGTGGATATTGAAGATAAGGATAAAAGAGTACAATATAGTTCAATTCCAGTATATTTTATGGATGAAGAAAAAATATTATTTCCAGCGGAAATGAGTATTGTTTTTCCACAAGAAAATGGTAGTCAATACAAATTATATAAATATACAACATATGAAAAGAAAGATGATATATATAGAATAGTAAGTGGACGTAATAATGGAATATATAATCATTTCTTCTTGTTTGATAATAAAGGATTATATTTCTTTTCTGATTCAGTTACTTTAAAATTAGATGGAGAAGATTATGTAACGCTTGGAGCTCATTCATATGCGGAAATATATGGTGGATATACGCTTACTTATTATGATACGGAAAGTGATAAAGTAGAAACGATAGAATTAGATGGTAAGAAGGTAACAGCTGAAAATAATTATTTAAAATTATCGTTAAGTGATAAGTATTATTATATATTTGATGAGAAGACTTTATTAATACCATCATATAACTTAAATGGACTTTTAAGTGATTGACAAAAGAAAGATGTCAATGATATAATAAAATTTAGAATAGGGATAATATAGAAGGAGTGATTCGAATGGAAGCAATTTTATCTAATACAGCATTAGCAATAGGAATTATGGTTGGACTTGGTTTTTTAGGATTAGGAATTGGTGTAGGTATACTTGGCGGAAGAGTTGCTGAAGCAATTGGAAGAAATCCAGAAACTAAAAATGATGTAGTTCATTCAGTAATGACTATTTTGATAGTAACAGCAGTATTTTTGTTGTTCTTATTTGCTTTTTGTTTCTTATTATTATTCTTTAATCCACTTGTAACATACTAAGATGGTTGTCATATTTATTATTGTTTGTTTGATTATTGCTTTTCTTGTTTCAATTATGTTCTTTATTCTTAAAAAAACAGTTGGAATTGTCAATTCTCAAACAAAATCATACTTTGTTAATAAATTACAAGGTTATGATGATTTAATAAAAGATAAAGAAGATAAACTTCTTGAAATTGATAATTTGATTAAGAATAAAGAAAAAGGAATAAAAGAAGAGGAAACAAATAAAAGTAATAATTCAGGGTATGCATTTGATAATAATGTGATTGATTTATTAAATGCTACTAAATATCAAGACAATAATATATTTGAATTAAACAGACGAATAGATGAAAATTTTGTAGTTAATTATGAAGAATTAGTTAAAGATTTTTTATCGTTATGTGATGATAAAAATGATTATGAATTTTGTTATAATTTAAGGGGTAAGTTTGATAGTGATACAATATATAATCTTAAGAGTATGTTACCAGATGATTATGAACTAGAACTTAAGAATATGTTAAGTAATAAAGAATATAAGGTTTATGAAACTTTTAAATTAATTGAAAGTGATAATAGTATTGATAATTTTATTGATTATTTAGATCAATTGGTTGATTTAAATAATCCTAAAATTAGGATATTGGTTGGTAATAAGAGTGAAAATTATGATCATCTAAGTAAATATATAGAAACTGTATATAATGATAAGATATATAGGGGAATTAAAATTATATATAGGGGTAAAGTATATGATTTTAGTTTAAGTGAAAGGAATGTATAGTATGGATGACATTTGGACTAGCAATTTAAATGAAACTGTTGATAGTATTAAAAATAATGATAATATTTATAATACTGGTAAAGTTATAAAAGTTAATGACTATAATATCGAAGTAACGGGACTTAATGATGTTTCCTTTTATGAAGAGGTAAATGTTAGTGACAAAGCATCCGGCTATGTATTTGGTATATATAATGATAGAGTAATTGTAGCTTTAGTAAAAATTAATGAAGAAATTAAACCTGGAGATATGGTTTATGCATTAAAGAAAGAATTTAAGTGTTTATTTAGTTTAGATTCAATTGGTAAAGTAATTGATGTTTTTGGTAATGATTTAATTGCAGGTAAAAAGTTTGATAATTTAGTAGAACTTAGTGTTGAAAATAAACCATTACCTTTAATGGATAGAGGACTTGTTAAAAGAGAAATGTTAACAGGTATTACGGGTATTGATTTAATATATCCGATTGGTAAAGGACAAAGACAATTAATTATTGGTGATAAAAAGACTGGTAAAACACAGTTATGTCTAGATACGATTGTTAATCAAAAAGATAAGAATGTTTTATGTATATATGTTGCTATTGGTAAGACAAAGAAAGAAGTTAAGGATATTTATTATGAACTTACTAAAAGAGGAGCTGCTAGTTATACGATTATTATTGCATCTTTTCATGATGAATTACCAACACGTACATATTTAACACCATATGTAGCTTTATCAATTGCGGAATCATTTATGCTTCAGACATATGATGTTTTAGTATGTTTAGATGATTTAAAGAAACATGCAGATATTTATAGACAGATAAGCTTAGCTAGTAAGAAAACACCAGGACGTGATGCTTATCCATCTGATATCTTTTATACCCATAGTAGACTTCTTGAAAAAGGATGTCAACATAAGAATGGAGGATCAATTACAATAGAACTTTACGAAAGGGGAAAAACCAGCAATTGATTATGGACTTTCAGTATCACGACTTGGCGGTAATGTACAGGATGCTGAAATGAAGAAAGTTGGTAGTAAAGTAAGAATTGAATTATTATCTTATTTGGATGTTAGACAGATATATGAACTAGCTAATATTGATGAAATGAGTGAAGAATTACAAAAAAGACTTAGAGATGGTAAAATAATGGTTGATAAATTAAAACAATATAAATTCTCACCAAAATCTAAGAAAGAAATGATAGATAGTTTTGATTTTATAATGAATGAATAGAAAGGGTAATAGTTATGGTAGTTGGAAAAATTATTTCAATTTTTGATATTAGTGTTGAAGTAATTCTTAGTGATACTTCAGTTAAAATTGGCGATATTTTAACACCTCTTGATGATGATACTTATTCTTTTGAAGTAGTATCAATCAATAATATTAGTGCTACTTGTATTAGTTTAGGAACGACACGTGGACTAAAAAAAGGCAGTGAAGTTGTTAAGCAAAGTAATGGTATCGAAATTGAATACTCAGATAAAATACTAGGAAGAATATTTGATTCTTATGGAAAACCACTTGATAATATGACAATTGATAGTGTTAATAAGAGAAATATTAGTAATAGTACAGTAAGCTTAAAAGATGTTGATGTTGCAGCTGATATTTTATGGACAGGTATTAAAGTTATCGATTTCTTCGCACCACTTCAAAAAGGTTTTAGAATGGGTCTTCTTGGTGGAGCTGGAGTAGGAAAAACAGTCCTAATTAAAGAGTTAATTCATAACGTTTATTCATCAATTAATGCTCATGCAGTATTTGTTGGAGCTGGAGAACGTAGCCGTGAAGGTAAAGAACTATATGAAGATATGAAAGAATCAAATTTAATTGATAAAATGAGTATGGTTTTTGGACAGATGGGTGATAATCCAGTATCAAGAAGTAAATCTGTATATGCAGGACTTACTTTAGCGGAGTATTTACGTGATGAAAAGAAACAAGATGTGTTATTATTTATTGATAATATCTATCGTTTTATCCAAGCAAAATCAGAAATTGCTACCGAATTAAAACAATTATTAATTGAAAATGGATATCCCGCTGATATGGCTAATGAAATAAGTAAAATAGAAGAAAGAATTAGTTCTACCGATAATGGATCTATTACATCTTTCCAAGCAATATATATTCCGGCTGATGACTATAATGATGAAGCAGTACAAACAATTACATCTTATATGGATGGACAAATTGTACTAGATAGAAAAGTAGCGGAATTAGGATTATATCCAGCTATCGATGTATTTAAATCAACTTCTAAATTAGTTGATGTGGAGAGAATTGGAGAAAGACATTTCAAATTAATTGAAGAAGTACTTAGATATTTAACAAGATATAAAGAACTAGAAGAAATTATTGCAATACTTGGTATTGAAGAATTAAGTGAAGAAGATAAGCATATATTCTACAGGTCTAGAAAATTAAAATATTATTTCTCACAACCAATGTTTGTAGCTGAACCTTATACGAATATTCCAGGACAATTTGTTAAAATAGAAGATGTTTTAATAGATGTTGAGAATATTTTAAATGGTACTTATGATAATGTTGATGAAAGTAAATTCTTATTTATAGGTAAATATCATGAATGAAAATAATGGAATAAAAGTTAGAATATTTGATTTAAAAAAAGGCCTTATAGAATATGAACATATTAAGATAATTAGAATTATTAGTAAAGATTATAATTTATTAGTTATGCAAGATTACTTACCAATATTAGGAGAAATAGAAGGTAGTGTCGATATTAAGAATGAAGATATTGAACTTAATTATAAAGATATTAAAGCCTTTTATATGAATAGTAATAATGTATTTAATTTGATGATTAAAGAGGGTAATTAAGATGGAGAAAGATTTACCAATACTTGGAAGTATTATTAACTTTTTACTAGTAGCTGTAATATTTCTAATAGTACTAGGAGTTACTTTTAAAATTACTTTAAAGAATTATAATGTTAAGACTAGTAAGATAAAGTTTTATGGATTATTCTTAGGAATGGATAATCGTAGTATTTTAGCTTTTAGTATGATTACACTTAATTATATATTCTTAATATGGTGTGTAGCAACATTTGATGGATTAAATATATATTATGTATTTATAACATTATTATTTATGTTGGGTTCAGATATAATTATTAAAGATTATAAAAGAATATTTATCGATTTAATATATTCGATGATCAATATGTTAGCAATATTTGTTACTAGTATGTTATATGATTATTTAGTTAATACATATACCAATATATATTTGTTAATAGTACTTGGTTTAGTAGTAATATTTGTATTCTTATATTTTACATATATTACATTTAAACTACTTAATAATATTGTCTTAAAAGAGGAGAATTTAAAGAAAAAAGATTATAAAAAATTATAAGGAGTGGGAATATGAAAATTAAGAATGTTGTTAAAGTTATGAATTTCCAAGCCCTTCTTAGAATGGATAAAGCTTTAAAAGAAGCTGATAAATATCATGATGTTGGTAAAGAAATAACGGATATTCTTAGTAGAATAATGTACAACAAGAATTTAATTTTAGATAAAGTTATTTTTGCTCCTGACAAAGATAAACCAAAGTTAAATATTTATATTGCTAATGATTATGGATTTTGTGGAAACTTTAATGCTGAGGTTAGTAGACAGATAAAAAAAGATAAAGATTGTTATAAGATAATAATTGGTAAAAAGATAGTATATAATGATGATAAAGTATTACTTAAAATAGAAAAAGATGATTTTGAAAAAAGATTCATGGAAATAGAAAAATGTATTGATGAAGCAATCCACAGTATGAATTATAGTG
The DNA here is from genome assembly GCA_902788975.1 of uncultured Erysipelotrichaceae bacterium. Taxonomy (GTDB): domain Bacteria; phylum Bacillota_I; class Bacilli_A; order RF39; family UBA660; genus RUG705. The sequence goes on from CADAMI010000033.1 coordinate 20,644, forward strand.
AAGTTAATGTTTATTATAATCATTATCATTCATTAACATCATTTGAATTTATGAAAATACAGTTATTTCCAGTTGAATTTAAAGGGGAATATTATGAAGGAGAAGACTTTGTAATAGAAACTGATATTAATAAATTTATTAGTAGTTTGATGACATTTTATATTTGTTATCAACTTAGAATGTGTGAAAGTATTTCATTTGCTGCTGAGAATGTACTTAGAAGTCAGATTACTTCATCTGCTTTAGATAAAATAAAAGAAAGAGAAGAAGAAATGCGACATGAAGAAATGAAACTTAGGAAAGAGAAAAGTATTCTTAAGAGTGTAGAAAACTTTAAGAAAGTAATGTAGTTTGGAGGTCAGGTAAAATGATAAAACAAGGACTAAATGATGATATATTAGAGAAAAAGTTTAAAATACTTAGAACTAGTATTATGCTTGGAAATATTAAGAATAGAGAAGAGATGTTACATACTTATGAAGAAACAGCTAGAGATGTTGATAATATTAGACAAGCTGAATATGAAGAATTACTTGCTGGTAAAGAATATACGACAACGACTTTAGAAGAAGAAGAAGAAAGACTTAAAGATTTAATTTCTTTCATTGAAAAGAGAATTAATGACCGAAATGAATTTGTTGATGACTATATCAAAATTACAAATAATTTCTTAGATAATTTACCAAAAATACCTAAAGAAGAAGAATTAGATGACTATCGTATTAGACTTGCTAATATAGAAGAATACTTAAATAATTCAAAAGAAATAGAAGAATTAAATATAAAACTAAAAAAATTAAGAGATAACTTAGAAGAAAAATATGAAAGTAAAGCTAGTAATGAAATTATTAATTCTAAATTAGAAGATGAATTAATTGATGAATTTAATAAATATATTACAAGAGATGAATATTATAGTAGTTTAAATTATATGGATATCGATACTGAACTTATTAAGATAGAAAGTAGTTTAAATGATAAAAAAGAAGTTATGAATACTTTTATATCTTCTTATGAGGCATTAAAAAATGCGGGTATTAGTGGAGCTGAAAGAGAAGAATATTTGTCTTATGTAAGTGATGCTAGAAATGATTATTATAATGAATTAGAAAAGAAATATATTTTAAATATATATAAATTAGTCTTAGATAAGAAAAATAATTATGATGAATTATATCAAAAGAGAGAGAATATAGATAATATTTTAGAAGATAGATTAAATAGAAGATATGAATTAGAAATAACTAGTAGAGATGAATTAGATTATTTTACTAAATTATGTAATGAACAATTTAGTGTTATTAAATCACAAAAGATTAACATTGAAAATATTGATAAATTAATATTAGAAATATCAGAATGTGAAAATAGATTAGATGAATTAGATCAAGCTAATAATAGAGATGAAATAGTTAATTTATTAAATGAATTTTCAGTAGATAAGCAAGTAATAGAAAAAGTAGAATTACCAAAAGAAGATGAAATACAAGAAGAAGTAATAAAGAAAAATATTGAAGAAGAGGGTATTAAGCCTGCTAATATGGTGGTTAAGATAAGTGAACCAATAAAGATGAATATTAGAAATGCATCTGATACGGCTAAACTTGTTATGAAAAAGGTAGTTATTGTCTTAGAACCAAAGAAATTTAATTCAAAAAGAGATAAATTAGCGGAAGCTGAAAGAGAGTTAGCTTTAAGAAAAGAAGAAGAAAAATTAAAACAACAACAAGAAGAAAAGAAAGAAGATTTATTTGTTACTTTAGATATGGATAATAAGACTGAAGATACAGCAGATGATATATTTATAAATACGAATAATGATGTAACATTAAATCTAGAAACTCAAGGTAATAATGAAGTAAAAATAGATATACCTGATAATAATCAAGTATCTATTCC
>CADAMI010000034.1 GCA_902788975.1 uncultured Erysipelotrichaceae bacterium
TTACCGTTGCATTATTAATGGTTTTTAATAATGCAGGAACATTAATAATGATATTAGCTTGCCTTCCAATGTTAATTGCCGTATTTCTAACATTGCCATTACCAAATTATCATAATGTCCTATGTGGAATACAAAGCATTTTAGCATTTTACAGTGGAAGAAGAAACTTTATATGGAGAGGTTGGTGTTTAAAAAATGAGTTCAAAGACGACAACAAGTAGTAAATATACTGAAGATTGGATACCAGTTAATAATATTTCTAATGGGATGATTGAATTAGATAATAAAGAAAAAGTAACTGGAGTAAAAATAAGACCAAGAAATATATTCATTCTAGATTCAAATTCAAGAAATAATATAATTGCTATGTTAAGGACATTTTATGATGCCATTGATTTTGAATTTTGGCTAATATCTACTGATAGACCAGTTGATATATCAAATTATTTAGCGACATTGCAAATTCAATATAATCAAGTCAATGATCCAAGAATTAAGAAAATCATTAGCCAAGATATTGAAAAAGCAAATAATTTTATAAAAAATGTCAGTGATACAGAATTCTTTATCTTATTTAAAGAGAAAAATCCTGACACTATCCAAAAAAGGTTGAGAACATTAATGATGGGATTATCTAATGCTGGATTAGATTCAGTTCAAGTATCTAATACTGATTTAAGAGTTATATTAGATAGTTTTCTAAATGGGGGAATAACTACCGAAAGTAAGACGGTGATGCCAGAATGAATTTTAAGTCACAAATAGCTCCTAAAGGATTACAATTTAATAAATCTGATTTTATAATAAGTGATAAATATGCTACAATCTTGACTGTTATATCATATCCAAGAACTGTTGGAGAGGGATATTTGTCTGATTTAACTAACATTCCTGGAGTAAAAGTTGTAATAAAACATATTCCTGTACCATCAACTATTTTACATAAAATGTTAAATAAAGAATTAGCCGAATTAAGACAAAGATATCAAAATGAAAGAGATAATACTATATTAGAGCGAATTAGGCAAGACATTGATTCATTGGAAGCATTCATTCAACAATATACACAATCTCAATCTAGAAGTTTTGATTTCCAATTACACATAATGATAACGGCAGATACAAAGGAAGAATTAGATAATAAGAAAGTTAATTTAAAAACTTATCTAGATGGTATGGAAATGACTGCCATTCCACTTATGTTTGAACAAGAGAAAGTGCTAAAATCAATGTTACCAATATTTGATAAACAACCAATTGAAGATCGTGTTGGTTCAATTATGCCTTCACCAACCATAGCAACTATGTATCCATTTATCTTTGATAGTTTAAAAGATGACGGACTATCTACACTTTTAGGAGTAGAATTTTCTGGTGGAGTTGTATTATTTAATCAATTCTTATATCAAATAAAGAAAGAGAATAATCGTAACAATGCCAATATGATTATTCTAGGTGCATCAGGTAGTGGTAAATCAACTGCCGCTAAATTAATGCTACGTAGTCATATAAGAAATGGTTATCAAATGGTTTGTGTTGACCCTGAAGGTGAATTAACTGAGATGACTAAAAATTATGGTGGAGAAGTAATTGACTTAGGTAAGGGTGGTCAATATGGTATGATTAACCCGCTAGAGATCGTTATGGATAGCGATGATGAAATGATTCAAAGCCAAGGATTGGGATACACCATATTAACATCAACACTTCAAACATTAAAAGCTTTTATGAAGTATTACTCACCAAATATTGAAGAAGATGTCTTAACATTATTTGGTGAAATTGCCTTAGAAACATATGCAAGGTTTGGTATAGCATATAATACTAATTTTTCAAATTATACATCAAAAGACTTTCCCACTATGCAAGATGTTTATATTACGGTAACTAGTAAATTAACTTCAATGACTGAAAAAACACATGAGAGAGATGTTTTGGAAAGACTTGAACTAAAACTAAGACCATTAGTAATGGAATTACAATACTATTTTAATGGTCATACGACAATTGATGTAAATAATAATTACTTAGTATTTAATATTAAAGATGTTATGAACTCAGATGCTAATATTAGAAATGCGTTGTTGTTTAATGTATTAAAATATGCATGGAGTTTATGCTTAAATCCGAATAAAAACACAGTTTTATCTGTTGATGAAGCACACGTATTGCTTGGATCACAAAATGAATTAGGTGCTGAATTTTTAGCTCAAGTACAAAGAAGAGCTAGAAAATATAATACTGGAACCATTATCATTACCCAACAACCATCAGACTTTGTTGCAAGTAATATGATAATGCATGGAAAAGCTATATTTGATAATGCTTCATATTATCTAGTAATGGGTCTAAGGAAACAAGCCGCTGAAGATTTGTCATTACTAATAGATTTAAATGACAATGAAAAAGAAAATATTAAAAGATATAATCAAGGTGAAGCCTTATTTGTTTGTGGAAACAGAAGGATGCAAATAGAAGTTTCACTATCAGATGAAGAACTTGAATCATTTGGATCTGGCGGAGGATTATAATTATAGTTTAAGGATGTGGTATTCATGGCAAAAAGAGTTGATTTGAATCAAAAACATGATAATTCTAATTTTTATAATAGAAAAAATACTCGTCCAACAACGCAAAGATATAATAGTACAACGGATAATAATGTAAATAATGAAGAAATGAATTATGATCAAGATGAAAATGTAGCTAATATATCAAATGAAATAAGTAATAGATCAAATACTAATAGACAGTCGAGTTTGTCTAATAAACTATTTAGACCTAATTCACAAAAAAAATCGTTTAAAGAGGCTTCGACTAGTGAAAAATTTAAAATTTTGATGAAAAATCCTGTTACAAGGAAAATAATTTTAATTGTAGGGTTAATAGCCTTAGTACTTCTTTTATTAATTTATATAATCATGGTTATTACTGGTGAAGATGGTGAAGAAACAAATATTAATTCATTTCAACATTATCAAAATACCTGTAGTAAAGTAAAACATGGCGAAGATATAATGGACTTAGAAGAATATGTAACAACAGTTGTAGCTGGTGAAGTAACTGGTCGATCAGATGAAGTATTAAAAACATTTGCTATCGCAGCAAGAACATATTTAATATATAAAGCTGATAAAGTAAATGATGGCGAATCAGAAAATGATTGTTACTATGATACGACTAACGTAGCCCAAGCTTATCATCCAGAAAAAGTTAATGAAAGGCATAAAAAAGCTGTCGAAGAAACCAAAGGACTTATAATTACCTATAACGGTAAAATAGCTGGCGGACACTATGATGCAGCTTGTGTTTATACAGCTGAGCAAGCAAAACAAGAAGATGCAAATGGCAATTATAATAATGATAATTATTACATAAAATATGGTTCATCCGAAATTGGAGGAATACATTTTCAGGAAATGCCACTAACTGACCTTGATAAATTTAATAATAATATTAATTATTATGCAGAATATGCTAAAAGCGGAGAGCCATGTCATGGAAATCATGGAATGGGAATGAGTCAATTAGGCGCAGAATATCTAAGTGTTGTTAAAAATTATAGTTGGAAAGATATTATTGATTTTTATTATAATAGTCAAGAGGAAATTATGACAATATCAGAAGTCTATGGAAGCTCAGCTGAGGGCTCTATCTATAGGCAAGGTGACCCAGCATGGGGAAATATACCTCTAGGAAATTCATCGACAACTATGGCACATTCAGGCTGTGCCGTAACTTCAATAGCTATTGGTATTTCATTTTCCGGTACAAATTTAAATGTTCAATCATTTGATGCTGGAGTGTTTATAAATGCTTTAAATAATGGTAATTGCTTTACTCAAACAGGAGCAATAAAATGGGCATGCTCAGCGATTAATCGTATTGCACCATCTGTAAAATATGTAAGTAGTAGCTCAATTGGTGGCGACAATGCTAGTAAAATAAATTATATTAATTCTTATCCATTAGATAGATATATCCTTGTTACTCATTTTAAAAATTCAGCACATGCGAGAGGCCACTATGTTAATTTTCAAGAATTTATAAATGATTTAGAATATGCAGCAAGAGATCCCGGGTCAGGGAGCATAACAAATCAAAAAATATCAGAAATTGATCAAATTGTTATATATAGTTATTAAAATGGAGATAATATGAGCAAGAAAAATAAAATAATAATAAAAGGTATATTTATTGCCTTTGCACTACTATTATTTACTAACAAAATATATGCTGATGATACCAGCAATGATAAATTATTAATAATAGATAATATAAGTATATGGAATTATAAAGATAATACATGGTATAAAAAAGATACTCTAGTAAATAATGGTTACTTTTTAGTCTACATTGACAATAAGTATTATGGAATGTATAAAGTAAAAGGAATAAAGGATTTTATTTTATATGATAATGACAACAACATTGTGCCGTATGAAGGCGAATTGTTTGCGCATACAAATAATTTTGAAATAAAAAATCGTTCATTTAAAATAGAAACAGTTTCAGAAGATATTATTAATGAAATAAATTCCATATCTGGTGTTTTACTTAAAGAAAGTGATTTATCAATAAATGAGTATATTAAAATAGATCTTGATAATAATGGAATATATGATGAAATTATAAATGTTTCAAATTTAGATGCCCTAGATGAACAAACTAAATATTTTAATTTGGCATTTATTAAATTAAATAATTCAGAAAAACAAATAATTATAAATGATGAAGTACAACCGAAAGATTTATTAAATGCTCCAATATATAATGTTAAATATATTTTTAACAATAATGATAATAAATATGATAGTATTATTCTTGAAGAAGGCTATTTTTCTAACGTTGATGAGACAAAAAACTTATTATTAGAAAGCAACAATGGATTTTATAATAAAGTTATCATTGAAAAAGAACAAAATGATAGTAATCAAATAATAGAAGACAAAGAAGGTTACATACTATATATAGTTTTAGCTATAATCTTAGTTATATTTCTATTAAGTTACTTTATATTTAAAAAAATTAAGAATAGAGAAGATGTAATGGATGATTGATATCATTCATTTTTTCTTGATAGTTTAAAGGTATTATGATATAATTTTAAGTGATTAAAGAGGTGTATAAAATGAAATTTAATGCAGAACCTAAAGATGTTTTAATATTTGTTATTTTTTGTATATTCTTATTATTAGTATGTTCAATAGTTGTAGTAAATGTTGGATACTTAGCCAATTATGGCTATTTTTATGGAATAAATCCATTTATGGGATTTACAGGTAAATATATTACTGCTACATTTATGCTATTCTTTTTAGCGTTGATTGGTATTTTTGCGGCTGTCAGTTCATATTTCTTTGATCGAGAATCTGGTTTCGGATTTAGTTTTGGTTCAAAGAAAAATGATGGCTATTCAAGATGGGCAAAGAAAAATGAAGTAAAAAAACAATTAAAAGTAGTTGATCCTAAAGCATATAATGCTGATGCAGCTGGTATTGTCGTTATAAACGATGGAAAACAACTATGGGTTGATGATGGCGAATCACATAATATAGTTATTGGTGCTACTGGTAGTGGTAAAACTCAGGCAGTCGTATTTCCAATGGTTCATTCTTTAGCTAAAAAAGGTGAGTCAATGATTATTACTGACCCTAAAGGTGAAATCTATGAACAAACTGGTAATATGTTAAAAGAAAGAGGATACAATATCGTTTTATTAAACTTTCGTAGTCCTCAAAATGGTAATGCCTGGAATCCAATGGCTCTTCCTTATCAATTATATAAGGAAGGAAATACGGATAAAGCAATTGAATTACTTGATGATTTAGCTTTAAATATTTTATATGAAGAAAAAAATGGCAATGCTGATCCATTCTGGGAAAAATCAGCAGCTGACTATTTTACAGGATTAGCCTTAGGATTATTCGAAGATGCTACTGAAAAGCAAATTAACCTTAACAGTATGAATCTTATGTCAAGTTTAGGTGAAGAAAGATTTGGCGGACCAAACAATAATTACATAAAAGAGTATTTTAACTCAAAAGATCCTTCACGTCCTGCTTATGTTAATGCATCTGGTACAGTATATTCAGCTGAAGATACCAAACAAGGTGTATTATCAACATTTAAACAAAAAGTAAAATTATTTTCATCTCGTGATAATCTATCAGAAATGTTATCCCATAGCGATTTTGATATGAAAGAGATTGGAAGACAAAGAACAGCCGTTTTCATGATTGTCCAAGATGAAAAGAAAACCTTACATCCATTAGCAACAATCTTTATTAAACAAATATATGAAACACTTATTGATGTTGCCCAAGAATCAGGTGGTAAACTTCCATATAGAACAAACTTTATTCTTGATGAATTTGCTAACATGCCACCATTAAAAGACGTAACAACTATGGTAACTGCAGCCAGGTCAAGATTAATAAGATTTACTTTTATCATTCAAAACTATGCTCAGTTAACCCAAGTATATGGTAAAGAAAACGCTGAAACTATTAAAGGTAACTGTAATATTATGTACTTAATAAGTAGTGAATTATCTGCTCTTGAAGAAATTAGTAAACTTTGTGGTGAAAAGAAATCAAAAGAGAAAGATAAAACTGCATCAACACCACTTGTTACCGTAAGTGATTTACAAAGATTGCAACAATATGAAACAATTTCTTTAAGATTAAGAACAATGCCATTTAAAACTAAGTTAGTTCCTAACTATAAAATGGATTGGGGAAAGAAGTATGAAAAAGCCACATATCCAAATAGAGAAAAAGAAGAAGTAGAACTATTTGATATAAGAGAATATGTTAAAGAAATGAAAAAGAAAAAAATGGCTGAAATGATGGGTGAAGATTCTGGCGAAGGCGGTATGATGTTAAATCCAATGTCAGGCATGTCTAATCCAATGTTTGGACCAAATCCATTTGCTATGAATAATCCATTCGCTAATAGACAAATGAATCAACCAAACGAATCAAACTTTAATGTCGATGACTTAGTAAAAAGAATTGATGCCAAAATTGCTGAATTAGAGGAAGAAGAAAAACGTGAAAAAGAAGAAGAGGAAAGAAAACAACAAGTAGTAAGTAGAGGATATTCTTCTCCAACTTTAGCCCCTTCAAATACAAATAATGAGAATATAAATGATATTAATGTTATTGAGACACCAAATTCAAATATTCCAAAAACAATAATTGTTGAAGAACCAGAAGTTAATGTTAAAAAAGATTTACCTGAAAGCAATAATACAATGAACATTTCAGAATTATCAAATCAAAATAATAACTTATATACTGATTCTACAGATGATGATAATTTCTTTGATGACTTTTTCAGTGATGAGTAATTTTAAAGAAAGGATATTCCTTTCTTTTTTAGTTTTTATAACTTATTTATATTCATATAACTGAATATAATAAAACGGGTGATATTATGAATGAAATAAGTATATATGAACTGCTTAAATTAAATAATCCTAATATAATTGATGTTAGAGACAACTTAAGTTATAATGAAGGTCATATAAAGAATGCCAAAAATATTCCATACTATAGTTTACTTTCAAATTATTCTATGTATTTAAACAAAAAAGAACCATATTATCTATATTGTAATTATGGAAAACAAAGTATGGAGATAAGTAATCGCTTAAACATGTTCGGATATAACACTTATTATGTCAAAGAAGGTTATTTATACTTTAAAAATCAAATTAAATAATATATAATATTAATAGGTGATAATATGATTGAATATATAATAATTGGTTTACTTGTCATAATAATTATCTTAATAATTATTCTATTATTAAAAGGAAATAATAATTTAATTGAAAAAATAGGTAAAGTAGAAACAACTACCATTAAAGAATTATCAAGTTTTAGAACAGATTTATCTAAAAGTATGTCTGAAGACTTTGATCGACTAGAAGATAAAGTAGAAAAAAGACTCGTATATATTAATGATAAAGTAAATGAAAGATTAGATGAGAACTTTAGTAAAACCAATAAAACATTTACTAATGTCTTAGAAAGATTAACTAAAATTGATGAAGCTCAGAAAAAAATAGATAATTTATCAGGAGATATCGTTTCTCTTCAAAGTATTTTAACTGATAAGAAAAGTAGAGGTATCTTTGGAGAAGTAAATTTAAAGCACATTTTAGTAAGTGTCTTTGGTGAAAAAAATGACAAGATATATCGTTTGCAATATACATTACCAAATACGACTATTGCTGATGCAGTTATTTTTACCCCTGAACCACTTGGAACTGTTGCAATCGATTCAAAATTCCCATTAGAAAATTATCGTTTAATGGTCGATAAGCAGATTAGTCAAACAGAAAGAACAATGTATGAAAAAGCTTTTAAATCAGATGTCAAAAAACATATTGATGCTATTAGTAGTAAATATATTATTCCAGGAGTTACTTCAAATCAAGCAATTCTATTCCTACCGGCCGAAGCCATCTTTGCTGAAATAAATGCTTATCATAATGATTTAGTTGAATATGCCTATAAAAAAAACGTTTGGCTAACATCGCCAACGACATTGATTTCATCTTTAACTACCATCCAAGTTCTTCTTAAAAATATGGAACGTGATAAATATGCTAAAGTCGTTCATGATGAATTGACAAAATTAGGTATAGAGTTTTCTAGATATAAAGATAGATGGGATAAACTGGCCAGAAGCATTGAAACCGTTAATAAAGATGTTGATGCCTTAAATATAACATCAGATAAAATAACCAAAAAATTTGAATCTATTAGTGATGTTAAATTAGATGATACTAAATATTTAGAATAATAAAACAAGGGTTATAAGAATACACTATTATAGGTGATATCTAATGACCCGTGTTTTTTTCTTTTTCTTTGGCTTTGGGTTAATGACAGTTGGTTTTGTCTATATCGTATTATATTTAAATCTACTTACAATTGGGTATAATTTCCTTTATTATGTTAATTATATCATTAGAAGATTTGAATGCTACTTTTCTTTAATTGGATTAATTATTATGAATTTATCTATATACATAAAAGGAGAAAGAAAATATGGACTATGTTTATGACGTTGTTTTAAACTTTCAACCAGTTTATTATGAATTCTATGAATGGCAACCAACTGATAAAATAATTAATATTAAGCGAATACCAATATATAAAATAACCAATCAAGATTACTTAAATATTAAAAATAATGATATTATTATTGAAAGAAATACAATTCCTAAACAAAATAAAATTTTTCTAATTACTAGTGGCATAGAAATAATGGGTATAATGATTGATAATAATGGAAAAGTTATAAAGAAGAGCAGCTTATTATTTGAAGAAAGTGATGATATTTTAGAAGATAAAGATGAAATAAAAATAATAAAAATTAAGTATAATATTATAAATAAATCATCAATCAAATTTGAAAGTAGGATAAAGAAAGAAAAAAGTGCTTATATAAAAAAATACTTAAATAATCTTGATAAAGAAAAAGATAAATATTTCTTAAAATATTTATATTATGAGATATTTACAATAGATGAATCTAATATTGATAAAATATATAATAATTTACAAGAATTATCTAATAGTAATCCTTCAAGATTATATGAAAGCATAAAGAAAATAGATTTTGAATTAAGACGAAAAAATCCTTCCAAATAATTGGAAAGATTTTTTAATTTATTACTTATATTGACTAATATATTTATTATATTCATCTCTTAATTTAGTATCGCTGAACTCTAAACCTGCCTCTTCACGCATTTTTATTAAAGATTTATAGTATAAATTAGTATCAGCATTTTTCTTTTCATTAGCAAGAACTTCCTTAACATCTTCTTCAACATCCTTAAGTTCAGGTTTATCTTTTTGAGCCTTTTTAAATACGATATGATATCCATAAGATGTTAAAACTGGCATCTTACTATATTCACCAACTGCTAAGTTTTTACATTCTTTTAAATATGCACTTTCAAGTGAAGCATTAAATGAATTATAACCTAAATCTTCAGTAACTATTTGGTCTTTATATTCATTTACTACATCATCCCAAGAAGTGCCATCATTAAGTTTTTGAATGATTTCATTAGCCAACTTTTTAGCTTCTTCATCAGATAATCCATCGTTATCACCATCAGATTTAGTACTTACAAGAATATGTTTTGAATCAACATCTCCAAATACTTCATCGTCGTAGTATTTTTGAACTTCTTTATCAGTAACTAAACTTAAAGCATAATCTTCATAATATTTATTCTTACGATAATCTAATCTTAAACTATCAAGAAAATCTTTTTCACTAGTAAATCCATATTGACTTAAAAATGCATCCTTTGTATATCCATAATTCTTTTCATATACTGAATAATAATAATCAGCTGTATTTTTAATTTCATCTTCCATTTCATCATTAGATGGATATTTCTTAGATAAAATCAAATCATCAATAGTATTAAGCAAGATATTTACTGAATATTGTTTCTTCATATCTTCGTATAAATCATCAGCTGTAATTACCTCATCTTTAAGATTAGCAACAGGTTGTGTACCATCTTTTAAAGTAGCAATTCTATCTGGCCAGAAAATACATCTAAAAATTAATGTTGCAAGTAGAAAACCTACAATAAATAAAATAATTGGCCATCTATTATCATCAATGATTTTTAAAAATGAATTAATCTTTTCAATATTTTTCTTATCTTTAACTTTCTTTTCCTTAACAACTTTTTCTTCTTTAAGATTCTTATCTTCTTTAACAGTTTTACTAACTTCTGCTTTTTTAATTTTATCCTCTTTAATATTTTTTTTATTTTGTGCTTTCTTAGCCTCTTTAGCCATCATCAATTCTCCTCTCTGAACACAATATATATCATAGCAAAAAAAGGATTAAAAAACAATACTTTAATCAAAATAAGCAAAAATAACATATTTTTTAAATATTTATATATAAACACTCACACTTTTTTAATATTTCCATAAAATAATGTGAAAAGAGAGAAAAGGAGGATTGTAAATATGGGAAATTGTGGAACAGGATCAGCTATTGTTTTAGTACTATTCATCTTATTAATAATTATCCTTGGAGCATGGATATAATTTAAAATAAAGGAGGGTACCAAATGAGCTCTTGCAATAATAATTGCCAAAATACCACTTCATGTGGTAATGGATTCTTAATCGTTTTAGTAATTTATATTTTACTTGCTATTATACTTAGTTCAAATTGTTTATTCTAATATTAAAATAAAAGACTATTAGTCAAAAAAATTACTCTTCATGAGTAATTTTTTCATAGACATCTTTGATATTCATCTCAAAGTTTTCCCTATATTTGGGAATTACATGTAAATGAAAATGTTTAACTTCTTGAACAAAACCATTGTTTTGAATTAATGTATATCCCGGAGCATTAAGTCTTGTTGTAACCAACTTAGCAATATCCCTTGCTTTATTAATTATATGATTTAAGGTATCTTCTGAAATAGTTTCTAAATTTAATGTGTGTTCTTTAGGAATAATAAGTGTATGTCCTGGAGCATAAGGATTAATATCTAGAAAAGCCATTATTTTATCATCTTCATATACCTTATAAGATGGAATTTCTCCCTTTACAATTTTACAAAATATACAATCCATTT
>CADAMI010000035.1 GCA_902788975.1 uncultured Erysipelotrichaceae bacterium
TGATGTATACGGCGATAAAATGGGGCCAAGTAGTTTAAATAGATTACATAAAGTAGCTTATGAAATGGGTTACTATGGTGCCGTATCTAAAATTGTTTACAGTAACCATCATAATTCGATCGGCAATGATTATTATTCTGGTTACGAAGTATTAATACCAGCCGCTTTAACTAGTAGCGAATTGTCAAATGAAATAACCATTGCTAACAAATGGAATAATATTTTTGATCTAACTGAAAATCATCTTCGTTTTTATGCACGAGACTTTGATACTGAAAAGAAATATGCTAAACTAAATGGTGAAGTATATAACTTTAAAGATAATTATGCCGTTAATCGTATCCCATATCAAATATTCAATGTTAAATCAATTATCTATGAAGGATGTTATATGAGTAATAAAAATGAATTCCTATGGTATTGGCAAAATGATAATTGGTATAAAGTAAGCGAAGCCAAAATAGAAACCTATGTTAATTCATTGGGTATAACATACGATAGTGATAATTCGAGTTGTTTATAAGATCATTAATTTGATCTTTTTTTTCTTGCTATAATAACAAAAACAAGTTATAATCTTATATGAAAAACGTCATTATATATCAAAAAAATGAAAAGGAGAAACTAATATGTTAGATATTTTATATGATGCTCTAATTGATACTATAAAATTATTACCATATCTATTAATAACTTTTATATTATTAGAGTTTATTGAACATAAATTAACAAAGAAAAATGAAAAAATATTAACTAATAATAAAAAATATGGGCCATTAATTGGATAACTATTGGTACTATTATTGCTGTATTCTTATCAACTAGTGATGAAATGTTACCAATTATGATCAGTGAACACGCCAGTATCAAATTAATGCTACTTATTGTCATCTTTAAAGTAAGTGTTGGCATTACTATTGGCTTTATTATCGATATGATTTTCAGAAGGAGAAATACTAAACCAATCGAAGAAATAAACCATATGTGTGAAGAAGAACACTGTAGCTGTGAACATGATGGTATTATCTTATCAAGTATAAAACACACTTTAAAAATCGGTTTGTTTATCTTAATTGCCAATCTAATTATTAATATAATAATATATGAACTAGGTGAAGATACATTATCAAATATTTTACTTAATAAAAATATCTTTACTTACTTTATTGCTAGTTTAATAGGACTAATTCCTAACTGTGCAAGTAGTGTCATCATGACTGAATTATATCTATCTAACTTAATTACCCTAGGTACTTTATTATCAGGACTACTTACTGGTAGTGGACTAGGTATATTATTACTATTTAAAACTAACAAGAATGTGAAAGAAAATGTTACTGTTTTATCTATTATTTATTTTATAGGTGTTATTGTTGGTATTTTAGTTGATTTAGCTATTTAAATATATCTTTAACTTATGAATTAAAAATATCATTCCAAATTAAATGGTATTTTTTTTGCTATTATAATTGACATATTTTTTGTTGCTTTGATATAATTATATGGTAAAGGAGAATGTAGATGGTAAATGTAGTAATTGGTGCCTTCTATGGCGATGAAGGTAAAGGGAAAATAATTGATTATCTCTCAAAAGAAAGTAAGTATGCTGTTAGATTTTCTGGTGGTAATAATGCCGGACATACAATCGAAGTTGATAATCATAAATATGCTTTTCATTTAGTGCCTAGTGGTATATTAAATAAAAATGTAAAGGCTATTATTGGTAATGGAGTTGTTATTGACCCTAAAGTATTAATCGAAGAAATTAATAATTTAAAAGAAAATGGTTATAAAGTAGATAATTTATATATAAGTAACAAAGCTCATTTAATACTTCCATACCATATCGAGTTAGATGAAATGCAAGAGACAATTAGAAAAGATAAGAAGATCGGAACGACTAAAAGAGGGATTGGTCCAGCATATTGCGATAAATTTGAACGTTCTGGTATCCGTATGGAAGATTTTATAAGTAAAGAATTTAAAACTATTTTAAAGAATAATATTGAAAATAAGAATATAATTTTTAAAGTATATGGATTTCCTGAAATAGATTTTGATAAAGTATATAAAGAATATAAGGAATATGCTAAAATTATAAAACCCTATGTCTGTGATACAGTAACTATGTTACATAAAGCTATCAAGAACAACGAAAAAATACTATGTGAAGGTGCTCAAGCAACTATGTTAGATATCGATTTTGGTAGTTATCCTTATGTTACTTCAAGTAATCCAACTATTGGTGGAGCTCAAACAGGAACTGGTATTGGCGCTAAATATATTGATGAAGTATATGGAGTAATAAAAGCTTATTCCTCTAAAGTAGGAGAAGGACCATTTGTAACCGAATTAAAAGATGAAATTGGTGATAAAATAAGAGAATTAGGCCATGAATATGGTACTACCACTAAACGCCCAAGAAGATGCGGTTGGTTAGATATCGTTGCCCTAAATTATGCAATTATGATAAATGGCCTTACGGGAATAGCTATTAATCATATGGACACAATTGGTAAATTAGATAAAATTAAACTATGTGTTGCTTATGAATATAATGGCAAAAGAGAAGAATATTTTAGTACCAATGTTGATTTCTTAAGTAAATGCACCCCAATATACGAAGAATTTCCTGGTAACTTTGGTGATATAAGCAAATGTAAAACATTCGAAGAACTTCCTATTAATGCTCAAAATTATATAAATAGAATTGAAGAATTAACAAATACCCAAGTAAAATTTATTGGTACTGGTGCAGGTAGAGAGGATATAATTGTTAGATGAATAATTTACTAAATATATCACCAATAGATGGTCGATATCAAGAAAAAACTAGAGAATTAGCTAATTATTTTAGTGAATATGGTTTAATTAAATATCGTATTACAATCGAAATAAATTGGCTTATTTATTTAATAAATAATAATATTATTAATAAAAAAATTACCAAAAAAGACGAGAAAAATCTATTAAATATAATATCTTCATATGATATATCTGCAGCAAGTAGAGTTAAAGAAATTGAGAAAAAAACTAAACATGATGTTAAAGCAATTGAATATTATCTTCAAGAAAAATTGCAAGATATTAATTTATCTAATCTAATACCTTTTATTCACTTTGCTTTAACTAGTGAAGATATTAATAATACTAGTTATAATTTAATGCTTCATAATGCTCTAAAAGATATTTATCTACCAAAGCTATTAACTTTGATTAATCTTTTAGATGAATATAGCATTACTTATAGAGATGTTGCTATTTTAGGACATACTCATGGACAAATTGCCACTCCTACAACCGTTGGTAAAGAATTAAAAGTATTTTCATTTCGCTTGAAAACATTATATAACCTAATTAAGGATATTAAACTTCGTTCTAAATTTAGTGGTACAGTTGGTAACTATAATGCTCATATAATTGCTTATCCAGAAGTTGATTGGATAAAAGAAACAAAAAAATTTATTGAATCGTTGAATCTTGAATATAATCCAGTTACTACTCAAATAGAATCACATGATATATTATGTGTTGTTCTTAGTTATATAAAAATATTAAATAATATTATTAAAGATTTGAATAGCGATATGTGGTTATATATCAGTCATGAATATTTTAAAGAAAAAGCTGATAGTAAAGAAGTTGGATCTAGTGTTATGCCACACAAAGTAAATCCTATTAATCATGAAAATTCAATGGCAAATATTGAGATATCAAATTCAATTATCGATGCACTAGTAAATAATTTATCAATTTCAAGAATGCAAAGAGATTTATCAGATTCAAGTAAATTAAGAAATATTGGGGTTATTCTTTCACATAGTATAATAAGTATAGAAGAAACGATTACTGGATTAAATAAAATAGAAGTAAATAAGGAATATATCGAAAAAGAATTAGAGGACCACTATGAAGTATTATGTGAAGCCATTCAAACGATACTTAGAAAAAACGATATTAAAGATGCATATGAAATGTTAAAAGAATTATCACGTGGTAAAACAATTAATAAATCAAATATCATAGATTTTATTAAAAAAGCTGATATTTCGAAAGAAGATAAAGAAAAATTAATGAATTTGACTCCGGCTAGTTATATAGGTTTATCAAAACAAATTGTTGATAATAATTAATGCAAATAACAATCCAAAATAATGGATTGTTTTCTTTAAAAAAAAGCGCAATGTTGCAATTGCAACAAAGCATTTTTTACTACATGAAGTATAATTAAAAAGAAGGATAGGTGTAGTATGAAAAAATTAAATAACAAATGGATAAGAGCAGCTATTCCAGCCTTGCTTATTCACTGCTCAATTGGTACCGTTTATTGCTGGTCAACTTTTAAAGAAGCAATAGCCAATAAAATAGGTATGAGTACTTTTGCTTTAGGGTGGGCTTTCTCATTAGCGATATTCTTTTTAGGAATGTCCGCCGCTTTTGCTGGCAGAATGGTTGAAAAAAATATTCACAAGTCATCACTAATAGCTTGTTTATGTTTTACCCTTGGTATGCTTGGTACCGGTGTATTTATAAAGTATTCAACAGGTGTATTAGCTTTAATAGGTATTTTTATCTTTTATGGCTGTATTATGGGGATTGGCCTAGGTATCGGTTATTTGACTCCTGTAAAAACCCTAATGTTATGGTTTTCAGAACAAAAAGGCTTAGCTACCGGTATCTCTATCATGGGCTTTGGTTTAGCTAAAGCAATCGCTACTCCCATTATGGAGTTTCTTCAAAATAAATATGGTATTGCTAACATGTTTTATATCCTTGGTGCTATTTATTTTATCATGATGTTTATTGGGCATTTATTACTAAAAAAACCACAAGGTTGGGTGGAACCAGTTCTTAAAAAAGAAGACTTTAAACCATTAGCTATGTTTAAAAATAAAACATTCTTAGGTATTTGGTTAATGTTCTTCATCAATATTCATTGTGGCCTAGCTTTAATAACATATGAAAAACAAATTCTAGGTGTCACTTTTGCTGGCATGGCCATTCTTAGCACCATGATCAGTATTATTCCATCAATAACGGCTGCTTTTAATGCCCTTGGTAGAATTGGTTATTCATCTATATCAGATAAAATGCAAGAAAGAAATACTGTCTATAAAATAATTTTTATAAGTTGTATTATTATTTCATTAATAGCCTTATTGTTAATGGCTATATCTAATAAAAATAGTACTATGTTTATGGGTATTGTTGTCATTATATTATTAGTAATAGTTAACCTAGGTTATGGCGGTGGCTTTTCTACCTTGCCAGCTTTATTATCTGAAAGATTTGGAATGGATAAAATCAGTAAGATTCACGGACTTGCTTTATCAGCTTGGGCTATTGCCGGACTAACTGGTAACAACATGTCTGAATTAATCTTGAATTTAACTAATAAAACCTATGATTATATCTTAATAGCAACGACCATTTTATATCTTATATCTTTAGTTATATGTATAAATATGGTTGGTAAAAAACAAAAAATATAAAATAAATGCAAATTAAACATTTGCATTTTTAATTGTAAAAAAATATCAAAAATTAGCAATTTAACTTGACAATTGCTAAAATAAGTGCTATTATTTAATTGTAGTAAGAAAAAGGTACTTACTAAAGGTATTAAAATTATATAATGTGCTACCAATCGTAACACAAATGAAAGGGAGATGATATATATGATGTTAGTACCTAGAAGAAATAGTTTTGATTTGTTTGATAATTTTTTTGGAGATGATGACTTTTTCCCAAAGAAAGAACATCATTTGATGAAAACTGATATTAAAGAAAAGAAAGATAAATACGTTATTGAAATGGATTTACCTGGATATGAAAAAGAAAACATTAATCTAGAACTAAATAATGGTTACCTTGAAGTATCAGCTAAAGTTGAAAAAGAAGAAAAAAATGATGACGAAGAAAAATTCGTTCGTCGTGAAAGATTCTTTGGAGAATGTTCAAGAAGTTTCTATGTTGGTGATGAAATATCTGAAGAAGATATTAATGCTGAATTTAAAAATGGTACCTTAAAAATTGAAGTACCTAAAAAAGAAGAACAATCAAAATTACCAGAAACCAAAAAAATTAATATTAAGTAATTTAATTGACCAATATTTGATATTGGTCTTTTCTTATGTTAAAATATAGTTAGAAAAGAGGTTATTATGAAAGAGAAAATAAAAAAACTATTTGGAGATACCAAAGAAATATTTCAAAATTATAAATTTACTTTTATTTTAATAGTAATAAATACTATCCTAATGTTATTCTTATATGATGAATATGATTATAATGAACTATTAACAGCACTAATCCTATCGAATATCTTATTCTTTTCCGTAGAAACATTTATTAAAAAAGATAAACCTAAGTTGTTTTTATTACTAATATCAATGATTACATCAGGTATTCTTAATCATATTTTATATGAAACAAATAATACCCCCAGAATTCCATTACTAATTATTGGTATTTATATATTTATCGTATTAATATCAATATATAAAATATCTAAACAAGAAAAAAACTTTGCTAACTATTTTCTTAAAGCAGTTAATAATAATATTACTTTAGCTATTGCTTCATTTGCCCTTGAATTAGGTTTATTATTCATCACATTTACTATATCAGAACTATTAATTCCTGATTCATCAGTTGATATCTTTTTAAAAATGGAGATCATTCTTTTTGGTTTATTCATTGTTCCTGGTGAAATTTTATGTTTAACTAACACTAAAAAAGAAACTTTAAAACCAATTAAATTTTTATCTTGTTACATATTATTACCAATCGTATTAATCTCTTTGTTTATAATATATAGTTATTTTATAAAGATAATTGTTACTAGTACCATTCCATCAAATCAAATATTTACAATTATTACCATTCTTTTTGTAATAACTATACCAACTTATATTCTAATTATTAACTATGATGATAATAAATTTATTAAAGAAGTTTTAAATAAATTACCATATACATTAATTCCTATAATTATTATGGCTATGTATTCCTTAGGCATAAGAATATATCATCATGGCATAACCATAACTAGATACTACGGTATTATCATTATAAGTTTAGAAATAATATTCTTTATATTATCACTTAAAAGAAACCATAAATATTTACATAACTTATTATTATTTAGTGCTATATTAGTCTTAATTTCAATGACCATTCCATATATTAATTGCGTTAGCGTATCTAGAACTAGTCAATTAAATAGACTTACTAGCATTTACAAAGAAAATACTATTTATGATAATTTATCTAATGAAGAAAAAGATATTGTTTACAGTAGTTACCAATATCTAATAAATGAATTAGATAGTGAAGCTTATATCCCAGCCTATATCGCTAAAGAAAAAATAGTCAACAATTATATTGATTATACATCAATTCGGAAAAATATCAGTTATTATAACCAAGATGAAAATGTTCCAGTTACTGGATATAGTTATATAAAAGTCTTAAGTATTAATGAATATAATAAAGAAATAAATAATTTACATTTAAACGATTTAGAATTATATGATAATGAATTAAATAATAATCTAAAAGAAATATTTAAAGATTATTTATACAATATTATTGAAGATGGCGATATTTCTAATCCAGAAATTATCTTAGATGATAATTACAAGATTTATTTAGAAGAATTTCATCTTTCATATAACAAAGAAACCAATAAATTATATTCTTTAAATATAAATGGCTATTTACTTACAAAATAAAAAGCAAGATTTCTTGCTTTTTCTATTTATATAATATATCAATATCAACTGTATTTTCAGTAATACCATCTATTTTAGCTAATGAAGTCATTTGCCACATCATATAATTTCCTTTATAATCAGTTTCACTTGTATAGTGAGCTAACCATACTTTAGAATTTTCATAACCAATCCAAACATTCTCTAAATAAAATTTAGATCCATATAACATCGCATCATAACCATTATTCTGAAGTTCTTTTTCAAATGCTTTATAAGCTTCACTTAAAGTATGCAATGAAATTTTATAATCCATATAATTAGTCCAACTCTCAAAGTCATATGCAATTGGAAAATCTAATTTATCTCCATTAAGTTCTTTCATTACCCATCTAGCAGTCTTAATACCATCTTCTTTACTAATAGCTGTATTGTATACATATACTCCAACACTTAGGCCAACATCTTTAGCTGCTTTATAGTATTCTTTAAATTTAACATCCATACTTATTTCTTCAGAAGGATCTCTTTGAGAACCAATTCGCATAATTACAAATTCAACTCCTGCATCTTTAACAGCTTTAAAATCAACATTTCCTTGCCATTTAGAGACATCTATCCCAATACTTGTCTTATCATTTTTATATTTACTAATAATCTCATCGATATATAAATACTTAGGTTTCGTTGGGGTATAATTATTCATAATTTTATCGACAATATTTAATTTGAATTTCTTTTTTGTTTCATTACCCGAGTTATCACTAATTATATATTCTAAATCATCATATGTTCCAATACTTTTCTTATCATAAGTACCATTTATCTGACAATTAGGTATATCTTGATAATCATCCGCATATACTATCTTTTCACATATCTCTAACTCATCACTAGCTTCCATTGTTAAATTACTTGGTGCACTAATAAATACTGGTGGTGTCATGTCTTTAATTTGATAATTAATATCGTATTTATATTTTCTTTTTTTATATTTATATAGAAGAGTATAAGTATAATTACCAATTTTTTCATTTTCAAGTATTTTTTCTTCAGAAATAATCTCGGCATTAATATCTTTTATTAATTCACTACTATTGTGTTCCTCATATACTTTAAAAATATTTTCATTCAAATTTATATTTACATCTTCTGGAACTTCATATGGATCATAATTATTATTAATAACAAAATATGAAGCGCCAATAATACTTATTCCCCCAACTACAGATAATAATATTTTCTTATTCATAACTTCACCTAAATAACATTATACAATAAAATTGATAAATATGAATATAATTATTATTATCATAGCAACCAAAGTTATTGTTAAATCAACCTATAGTATCTAGAATTATTAAAAAACCTGTGATAAAATATTCTCAAGAAGTGATCAATATGCAGAATAAAAAACAAATTATCAGAAATATAATTATTTTACTATTATTAATCTTAATAACATTTATCTTTATCTTTAAAAATTATGATTTTACTAATACAATTAAAATTATAATGAAGACCGATATTAAATATCTATTGTTAGCAACAATTACCATGCTTTTATATATTATCTTTGAAAGTATTAATATCAAAAATATAATAAAGTCATTGGGAAATCATATACCTATAATCAATGCTATTAAATATACATTCATTGGTTTTTTCTTTAGTGGTATAACTCCAGGTGGTAGTGGAGGACAGCCTATGGAAATATACTATATGAAAAAAGATAATATTCCTGTCACCGGTTCAACCATAGCTTTATTAATTGAATTAATATCTTTTCATACAATAACCATTATATGTGGCCTAATTGGTTTAATTATGAATAAACAACTTATGACTAAGGAACTTATCTGGATATTTATAATTGGCCTTGTTTTAAAATTAATTGTCTTAACCATCATGATAATTTCATTATTCTTTAAAAATATAAGCCAATTATTAATTAACCTTACAATCAAAATATTACATAAATTTAAATATACTAATTTAAACAAATTAGAAAAAAATCTAAATGAATCACTTATTAAGTATCATGAAAGTTCAATCTATATTAAACATCATAAAAGAATAATTGTTAAATCATTATTAACTGTGTTTTTCCAGGTAATTATGTCTTATACCATTCCTTATTTTATCTATCGCTCATTTGGATTAAACGAATTTAGTTATCTAAAAATTTTATCAATTCAGGCTTTATTATATGTAACAACATCAAGTTTACCATTGCCAGGAACTGTTGGTATCAGTGAAAATGTCTTTCTTAAAATATACGCGACTGTCTTTACTGTTACTATATTACCAAGTGCCATGATTCTAAGTAGGGGAATTAATTATTACTTATTTATGCTAATTTCAATTGTTATTGTTATACTTAATTCATTACCCAAAAATAAAAAAAAATATGATATAATAAAATCATAATAAGAAGGAGGAATTTATGAGTACAGAAAAAAAGAAAACAAACAATGTAAAATTTGATAAAGATAAACAACAAAAGATGAAATTTTTAAGCAAATTTATCTATATTCTTGCTAAGATAGGCAAAGTAATAACCATCATTGCTGGCGTTTGCATATTACTTGCTATGGCAATTACCCCAGTATTGGTAGGTAATATCAGTATTAAGGATAATTCAATTACCATCTTTGGCGAAAAAGTTGAATATGAAAACCATGAAGATGAAATAGTTATCTCTGTAAAAGGCGTAAAAGTCGGTTCTATTACTGGTGATGACATGGTTAAATTTAACTTAGCTACTAACGAATTAGATAAAATAAATATTCCCAAATTATTTTCATATGTCGAATTTGCTTTAGTTACATCTGCTGCTATCATGGTATTAACATACTTTATACTATTATACCTAGAAAAACTATTTAGAAATATTTATAATAATGAAACACCGTTCATCATAGATAATATTAACTATATTAAGAAAATTGCTTATCTATTAATTGCTATCTTTGCTACTTCCTTTGTTTGTGATTTAATTTCAACAGCTATTTTTGACTATGCTATATCTGCTAAAATAGATTTAACATCATTGATATATGTCTTAATTATCTTAAGCATTGCTTATATTTTTGAATATGGCTATGAACTTCAAAAAAATTCAAAAGCAACTATGTATAGTGAAGTAGAAGAATAAATATATCTTTAAAAGGAATCGAAGATTCCTTTTTTTATTAGCCAAAATATTTATAGTTAAAAGGACAAACAAATATATAGAAAAGACTTAATTTTCCTTGATTAAAACCATTTTTTATGCTACTATAATAGGCTATCAAAGGAGTATTATGTTATTTACCATAACAAATTAATAGTGTTACTAATATTAAAAAAATAATTCTTTTAAAAATTAAAAATCTTTAGTATAATATTCTTGCAGTAGTGATTGGATTATGTATCCTACTTTAACGAGTCGTTAAGGGACTATTTTAACTGAGATAATTAAATAGTAATATTTCACTGGGACTACTCTACACTTCATGTAGCCGCTTCGCAAAGCTTCGCTACAGCCCATCTCCATATTACTATATCATTAGTACTGCATATAATAGAGGAGGTAGTAAAAATGTGGAAATACATTGGTATTAAAGAATGTAATGAATTTTTACTATCTCTTCATTTATTTAATAGTAAAGACGATAAAAAATATCTAAAAACAATTTATTCAATAACTAACAATATAGAAAATAATTATAAAGTCTATAAAATAAAAAAAAGAAATGGCAAACTAAGAACTATTCATGAACCTAATAAACTATTAAAACATATTCAAAAACAAATTCTAAATAATATCTTAAACAATAAAGAAATGTCTATTTATGCTAAAGCATATCACCCTGGTATATCATTAAAAGAGAATGCTCTTCCGCATATTAATAAAGATTTAATATTAAAGTTAGATATCAAAGATTTCTTTGAAAATATTAATTTTATTGATGTCTATAATGCTTGTTTTCCCATTGAATATTTTCCTAAATCAGTCGGTATGATTTTAACATATTTATGTACCTACCAAGATCATTTAATTCAAGGAGCTCCTACATCAGCTTATATTTCTAATTTAGTCATGAAAGATTTTGATAATGTAATAGGCGAGTGGAGTAATAGTAATAATATTTCCTATACCAGATACTCTGATGATATGACCTTCTCAGGTGATTTTAATCCTAGTGAAATAATTACTAAAGTAAGAAAAATGTTATCTAAATTAGGATTAGAATTAAATGATGATAAAATTCATGTTATAAAAAAATCAGCTAATCAAAACGTAACTGGATTAGTAGTTAATGAGAAAGTTCAAACAAGTAATAAATATCGTAAAAAGATAAGACAAGAAGTATACTATATTAAGAAGTATGGATTATCTTCTCATTTAAAGAAATTAAATATTCAAGATAAAGATAAATATTTACATAGTTTATAT
>CADAMI010000036.1 GCA_902788975.1 uncultured Erysipelotrichaceae bacterium
GATTATCCTAATTATACGAAACCAGCTGAATTTAGAGGAATGAAAGTTCCAGATGTATTATTATCTGGTCATCACAAGAATATAGAAAAATATAGACAAGAAGAAAGAATAAAAAGAACGGAAGAAATTAGAAGTGATTTGGTTGGGGGAAGTAATAATGGTAAATAATAAGTATCATTTATCAAAGACTAAAAAGGAAAAAGAAGCGGTTAACTTAGAATTTAATAAATTAAATGGATACAAAGTTAATCCAAAAGTTAAAGAAAAAGATGGTATATTGGTAAATAAGATTGTTTTTGTTGATAATGAATTTAGTGAAAAAATTATTCGTAAAAAGATTGATATGAAAATAGAATATTTACTTAAACAATTAAAACTTATGCAGGATGAAGGAACAGATAATGGTACGATAAAGAAAAGTTTAATGGATGCGGAAAAACTAAGAGTACAATTAATTAATAAATATGTTAAATATTTAGGACATACATATTACGGATTGACATTAAAGAAAATAGAATTAATTATTGAAGAATTAAATTTTAAATTATATATGAAACAGTTTTATCAAGATCGAGTACATTATTATAATTCTAGTAATGAAAAAGAAGGTAGAAGAGGACGCTAACTTCTTTTTTCGACATATTTTTATTATTTAATATGATATATTCATAATGGTGATAAAATGAAAAAGATATTAAAAGGAATATTTGTACCAGTATTTGTAGCGATTATTGTTGGTTATATTGGAGGCAAGTTTGTTTATAAAACATATAGAGATAACTTATATGATAGTTTAAGTAGTAGTAGACTTTATTTAATAGAGAATGGGGAATATGAGAGTATTGATTCAATGAGAGAAGAAAATAGTGGTAATAATTATGTTTATTATAAGGATAATGATAAGTATAAAACGGTCGTAGGTATTACGAGAAAGTATGATAATATTAATAAGATTAAAGAATTATATAGTGATAATTTATCAGTAATGGAATATTATGTTGCAAATGATGTTGTCGATAGCAAGCAAGATGAATATGATAAGATGTTAATGGATACGGATGATATTCATGAAGTTAAAGAAGTAGTGGATAATATATTAAATTTATATCGAAGTGATGACAGTATTAGACTAATTGCCATTAATTAGTCTTTTATTTTACTTATATTTATGATAAAATTAGGTTGGTGGTTAATTATGGTATATTTAGATTATTCAGCTACAACACCTGTAGATGAAAGAGTATTAGAAACTTTTAATAAAGTATGTATGGAATATCCTGGCAATAGTAATTCTTTACATAGTTTAGGAGTAAAATCAAAAAAATTAGAAGATTATGCAACGGAAGAAATTAGTAAGTTATTACATGTTAAACCTAGTGAAATTATCTATACTAGTGGAGCAAGCGAATCTAATAATACAGCAATTAAAGGAATTTGTTTAAAATATCAAAATAGGGGTAAACATATTATTACAACTTATTTGGAACATTCTTCAGTCATTGCTCCACTTAATTATTTAACTAATTTAGGATTTGAAGTTGATTTTGTTAAAATAGATGATAATGGTTTAGTTGATTTAGATGACTTAAAGAGATTACTTAGAGATGATACGATACTTGTTAGTATATGTATGGTCGATAGTGAAATCGGACTTAGACAACCTATAAAAGAAATTGCTAATATTTTAAAAGATTATCCAAAATGTTTCTTTCATGTTGACTGCACACAGGCTTTGGGTAAGATACCGGTAGATCTATCTTGCATTGATTTGGCTAGTATGTCAGCTCATAAAATATATGGTATGAAAGGCATTGGATTACTTATAAAAAAAGAAAATATTCAGATAGAACCTTTAATCCATGGCGGTAAGAGTACAACAGCCTTTAGAAGTGGAACACCAGCTTTACCATTAATAGTGTCATTAATGAAAGCAATGCAACTAATTGTACCTGATGTTGATAAAAATTTAGAATATATAGGTAAATTAAATAAGAAAGTATGTGATAAACTTAAGGAATATCCTTTAGTACATATAAATAGTACTGTTAATAGTATGCCCCATACGATTAATTTTAGTTTACGTAAAATTAAACCAGAGACATTTTTACATGCTTTAGATAGTCATGAAATATATATTTCTACAAAGAGTGCATGTTCTAGTAGTAATAGTATGTCAAATGCGGTATATGCATTAGCAAAGGATGAAGAATTATCTAATCATAGTTTAAGAATTAGTTTATCTTATAAGACAACTGAAGAAGAATTAGATAAATTCTTTGAAGTTTTTGATGAATGTTATAAAAAGTTAAATATGTAGGTGATATAAATGAAAATAATTAAGATTGGAGCTATATGGTGCCCAGGATGTCTTGTTATGAAGAAAGTTTGGAAAAATATTGTAGCTGATTATGATAATTTGGATATTACAGAATTGGATTATGATATGGATAATGTTGAAGTAAGTAAATATAATCCAGGAAAAGTTTTACCAGTAGTTATCTTTTTAGATAAAGATAATAATGAGTTAGAGAGACTTGTTGGTGAACAAACTGAAGATATACTTAGAAGGAAAATTGATGAGTATGAAAAGAATTAATAAATTATTGTTTATATTATTTGCATTTATTATAAATCTATTGGTAGTAAAAGCCGATAGTGAAAAAAATTTAGTAAATATTTATTTATTTCATTCAGATACTTGTCCTCATTGTAAAGAAGAAATTAAATTTTTAGATAGTATTAAAGATGATTATGATAATATAAAAATATATATGTATGAAATAGGGAATAGTGACAATGTTAAGTTACTTGATGAAGTAGCAAAGTTGTATGATACGAATGTAAGTGGAACCCCCTTTACGATAATTGGAGATAAATATTTTAAAGGTTTTAGTTATGAGGGATATCATGATAGATTTGTTGCAGCAATTGATTATTATTCGGATTATCCTTATAAGGATAGAACTGGAGAATATATCGGTAATATCGAATTACCTAGTTATCAATTTGATGATAATGATAAAACTGATATTGATGTTGATCAATATATAGAAGAAAAGACTAATAGAAAGGTAACGATATTTGGTAAAGAAATTAGTTTAAAGAATATGACTTTACCTATAATATCTATAATAATAGGTCTTGTAGATGGCTTTAATCCATGCGCAATGTGGGTGTTATTATTCTTAATAAGTATGTTAATAGGGATGAAGGATAAAAAAAGAATGATCACAATTGGCTTTACTTTTTTATTTACATCTGCTTTGGTATATTTATTATTTATGATTGCTTGGTTAAATGCGGCAACACTACTATTAACCATTAACTGGGTAAGACTTATTATAGGCTTAATTGCTTTAGTGGGAGCAGTAATTAATTTATCTAGTTATGTTAAACATAGAAAAGATAATGGCTGTGATGTTATTGATGATAAAAAGAGAAGTAAAATTTTTGATAAGATAAAGAGATTTACACATGAGAAGAATTTTGCTTTGGCTTTAATTGGAGCAATGGCGTTAGCAATATCAGTTAATATTGTTGAACTAGCTTGTTCAGCAGGGCTTCCGGTTATGTTTATTGAAATATTGTCGATGAATCATCCATCTATACTAGAGAAAATTGTATATATTAGTCTATATATGATAGCATTTTTATTAGATGATCTAATTGTCTTTATTGTTGCTATGTCAACAATGGAGTTAACTGGGTTCTCAACTAAATATGGTAAATTATCTAAACTAATTGGTGGTTTATTACTACTTGGAATAGGTATTTTACTAATATTTAAACCAGAATGGTTGATGTTTAATTTTTAGAAAAAACTACGGTTGTAGTTTTTTATTTTAAAAAAAATAAAAATTTTAAAGAAAAGGGTTGACAAATCAAAATGTTTTTAATAAAATGTTATTAACAAGAGAAGATAACTTGTTAAATTTATATATTTTGTTTTTAACAAAATGGTATTAACATTATCTTCTTAAATTAATGATTATGTTATTAACAAATTGTTAAGAAGAAAGGAATGATAATATGAGAACAATTAATAATGACATTGAAAAGTTAATGAGGGCAAGAGAATTATTAATCGCAATTGATATGGTTAATGGTTTTGTAAAGGAAGGGGCATTAGCAGCACCAAGTATAATGAGAGTAGTTCCAAGGCAAGTAGAGTTACTTGAGGATGCGATGGATGATAAAAATACAGGAATGGTATTTATTAGAGATAGTCATCCAGTAGATGCGGTTGAATTTAAGACATATGGAGTTCATTGTATTGAAGGAACTAAAGAAACTGAAGTAATTGATGAACTTAAAGAATATGAACCTTATGCTCTTGAATATTTAAAAAATAGTACTAATTTAATATTTGCTTTAGGAATGCAACAGGATTTAATAAGATTTTATAATTTGGAAAGAATAAGATTAATGGGATGTTTATCTGAAGTGTGTGTAGAAAATGGAGCAATTGGACTTAGAACATTTTTTGATCAAATAAATAAAGATGTAGAAGTATGTGTACATGCAGATGCAATTGATACATTTAATGCACCAGGACATGATGCTGATATGGTTACGAGAGATGCCTTAGCAAGAATGCAGGCAAATGGTATTAAGATTTTAGGAAAGAGGAAATAGTTATGAAAATATATAATGGATATAAAAGATTAGCAAGAAATTATACATTACTGGCCGATGAATATGAATATACAATGTCATATGGTTATTTATTAAATGATAAAAAGGAACTTGAAGCCGTTTTTGATGTCTTCTTTAGAAAAGTTCCTAATGATGGTGGTTATGCAGTTATGGCCGGTTTGGATAAAATAATTGATTATATTGAAGGCTTAAGATATAGTGAACAAGATTTAGATTATTTTAGGAGAGCTGGTTATCCTAAAAAATTGGTTGATTTCTTGAAATATAGTAATTTTACTGGTGATATATATGCTATACCTGATGGAACACCGGTGTTTCCAAATGAACCAATTTTAACTGTTAAAGCGCCAATTATTCAAGCACAAGTTTTAGAAACGGCTATTCTTTGCTTTTTGAATGGTTCAATGGAACATGCAACTGGTGCTAGAAGAATTATTGAATCGACACCTAGAGACAAAGAGGTATTTATTGATGATCTAAAGGTAAGAGAAGCAAATGCTAGCGTTATGGAATTTGGTGCAAGAAGAGCTGATGGGCCTGAGGCGGCAATCGATGCTTCAATATATGGTATTATGGCTGGATGTGTTGGAACTAGCAATATAATAGCGGCTGATATGTTAAATATGAAAGCTCTTGGTACAATGGCTCATAGTTGGGTTGAAATATTTGATACAGAATTAGACTCTTTTATTGCTTATGCAAAGGCATTTCCTAATAATTGTATATTACTAGTTGATACATATGACACATTAAGAAGTGGTATTCCAAATGCAATTAAGACATTTGAGTATATGAAGAGTAATGGAATTGACACAAGTCATATTGGTATTCGTATTGATTCTGGAGATTTGGCATATTTATCAAAGGAAGCTAGAAAAATGTTAAATGCGGCTGGTTTCCCACAAGCTAAGATTTGTTTAAGTAATGGACTTGATGATAAAACAATTAAATCATTAATTGAACAAGGAGCAGAATTTGATAGTTTGGGAGTTGGTGATAATATTTCTAAACCAAATGGTAGAATGGGTTGCGTATATAAAGCAGTTGCGGCTAAAAAAGATGGTGAATGGATACCTAAAATTAAATTAAGTAATGATGCAATCAAAATTGTTAATCCTGATTTTAAAAAATTATATCGTGCATATGATAAAGATACTGGTTATGCGATTGCTGATATTATGACTAGACAAGGTGAAAAAATAAATCAAGATGATTTATTAATTGTTAGTCCTAAGGATGCTTTAAAAAGAAAAAAGATTAATAACTTTGAATTAGTTGAGTTACAAAAACCAATCTTTATTAATGGCAAATTAGTTTATGACGATCCGGATATAAAAGAAAAACAAGCATATTGTGAAAGCCAAATGGCTACATTATATCCAGAAATAAAAAGAATAATGAATCCGCATGAATATTATGTTGACGGTACAGAACAATATGTTAATTTCAAAAATGAAATGATAATGAATGTTAAGAAATTAGTTAGAAAGATATAAGATTATGAAAGAAGAAATAATTAATGCTTTGGAAGAGTTTAAAACAATATGTAAAACTCCTCAAGATAAAAATAGATTTTTATCTGTTGAATCATATTTATGTGAGTTAAATAATGGTAAAACAATACAACGAGAAAGAATTCTTAAAAATAATAAAGATGGTAGTGCGGTAGTTATCTATCCAATTACGGAAGATGGTAAGATAATTTTAGCAATCGAACCTAGAGTATTTACGGCAAG
The DNA here is from genome assembly GCA_902788975.1 of uncultured Erysipelotrichaceae bacterium. Taxonomy (GTDB): domain Bacteria; phylum Bacillota_I; class Bacilli_A; order RF39; family UBA660; genus RUG705. The sequence goes on from CADAMI010000036.1 coordinate 6,393, forward strand.
AACGGTTGGCATAGGACTACCAGCAGGATATATTGAAGAAGGAGAGGAACCAACAATTGCCGCAAGAAGAGAACTTAGAGAAGAAACCGGATACGATAGTGATAATTTGATTCATCTTGGAGCATTCTATCAAGATCAGGGGTGTTCAGCAGCTTTTAATCATTACTTTTTAGCACTTGATTGCAAAGAGGTAGGAGATCAAAAGCTAGATCCTAGTGAATATATAAAATATGTTTTGGTAGATTATCAAGAATTAGATGAACTATTGGATAATGGATATATAACAGGACTTAATTCAGCTTATTTAATTGAAAAAGGAAGAAGTTATGTAAGGAGGAAAGATTAAAATGGATGATTTTGATGAAAAAAAAGTAACTAAAGAATTATTGCTATGGTTAAAAAACTGGTTTGAAGAAAATGGAAAAGATTGTAATGCAGTATTGGGTATTTCTGGAGGGAAAGATTCAACTGTAGCCGCTGCACTATGTGTAAAGGCACTAGGAAAAGAACGTGTTATTGGCGTATTAATGCCTAATGGTGAACAGAATGATATTAGTGATTCTCACAAAGTATGTAAGTTATTAGATATAAGAAATATAACAATCAATATTAAAGATGCCGTTGATGATGAGATGAAATTATTACTTAAGGGTGTTAAAGAATTAGGAAAAGAAGAACTTACTAGTCAAACGATAATCAATCTTCCACCAAGAATTCGTATGGCTACTCTTTATGGAATAAGTCAAACAATGAATGGCCGTGTAATAAATACTTGTAATTTATCAGAAGACTGGGTTGGTTATTCAACGCGTTATGGAGATTCAGCTGGTGATGTGTCACCATTATCGAATCTTACTGTCGAAGAAGTAAGAAAAGTGGGATTAGAACTAGGGTTACCATATGAGTTAGTATATAAAACACCAAGTGATGGTTTATGTGGTAAAACAGATGAAGATAATTTAGGATTTACATATGCTACGCTTGACAAATATATCAGAACTGGAATATGTGAAGATCCACAAATTCAGGCTTTAATTGATAAAAAGCATTTACAAAATAAATTTAAACTTGAATTGATGGCATCATATAAATATGGCAAAGTATTGGCAAAAGTAAGGTGATACGATGAAATTAGGAGTATATATTGGTAGTTTTAATCCACCACATATAGGACACTTAGATGTTGTTAACTATTTACTTGATAATGGTTATGTTGATAAAGTATTAATAGTTCCAACTTTAGCTTATTGGGATAAGGATAATTTAATTGATATTAAGCATCGTATTAATATGTTGAAATTATTTGAAAATGATAAGATTATGGTAGATCAAAAACATAATGGATATGCATATACTTATCAATTAATGAGAGCTTTATCTAGAGAATATAATGATGAATTATATTTGATAATGGGAGCAGATAATATTATAGAATTTGATAAATGGAAACATTATCAAGAATTACTTAAGTATAAAATTATTGTTATTAATAGAGATAATATTGATATAGCTAAGTGTATAAAAAAATATCATAGTAATAATTTTATAATTGTTAATAATTATAAAAGTATTTCAATTTCTTCTAGTGAGATTAGGAATAATTTAAATAATAAATATTTAGATGATAAAGTTTTAAAGTATATAAAAGATAATAATTTATATAGATAGGAAGTGTTTAAATGAAGAGTTTGCAAGTAGTAACACCACATATGGAATGTATATTTAATTGTCCTTTTTGTATTGCTAAAGGACATAAGCATAATAATGTTTTTGTTAATAATTATTTATATAATTATGATTTATGGAAGAATAATTTAATAAAGGTAATTAATGATAATAAAGACTTAAAATATGTGGTAATCACGGGGACAAATGAACCAATGCAATCAAAAGAATGTGTTAATGATATTATAGATATTGTAAGAGGTGTTAATAAAGATATTCAGATAGAATTGCAAACTCGTTATTATAAACAGGATGATATTTACAATAAACTAGATGTAGTTGCTTATTCGATAGCAAATATCAATCTATTAAAAAAGATAAGACCAACGGGCAATATTATTAGATATGTAATAATAATGACAGATACTTTTAATTGGTATTCATTATATGAAATAATAAAGTTAATTCCTAAGAATGTTAAACAGATTACTTTTAAGAGATTAATTGATACTAATGGTGTTAATAAAAAAGTTGATGATTATATATTAAATCATAAAATTAATGATGATACTTTATATAAATTAAAAGATGATATACAAAAGTATAGTGGAGAATTATCAATTAGATTAGATATGGAATGTATGCATTGTGAGGGAAGATATAAGATTTTTAGAGAGAATGGTAAATTATACAATAATTGGGAAGAGTTATGATATAATACTGAGATATAGATTTGGAAGTGATTTTTAATGATTAGAAATATTAGATTGTTTGTTAACCATAATGATCAGTCAATAAAATTAGCAAAACTTGTTAAGGATAGTTTTATTAAGAATGGATTTATATTATCTGATGATTCATTTGACTTAGGAATAGCGGTTGGTGGGGATGGATCATTTATTAGAATGGTTAGAAATAGTCGGTTTGATGAAAGTGTTAAATATATTGGAATTAATGCAGGAACTTTAGGCTTTTTACAAGAAGCAAATGAACATGAAATAAATAAACTAATTAGAGTTATTCAGAATAATGATTATAAATTAGATGAAATATATATTCAAGAAACAGATATTGTTCATGAAGATAAAGAAGATAGATTATATTCACTTAATGAAATAATTATTAGGGATGAATTTTTAAAGACAGTTAAATTTGATGTATTAGTAGATAATGATTTATTAGAAACTTTTGTCGGCGATGGCTTATTAATTGCATCAACAATTGGATCTACTGGTCATAATTTGAGTTATGGTGGGAGCATTGTTTATAGTGATTTACCAACATTACAAATAACACCTTTGGCTCCGATTAATTCAAAGGCTTATACAAACTTAGTAACTTCAATAATTATTCCTAAAGACAAAGAAATTATGATTTTACCTACAGAATTTACCAAGAATTTAATGTTAACAATTGATGGAGAACATAGTACTTATCAAAATGTTGATACGATTAATACATATGTTAAAGATAAAAAGATTAAATGTTTGAGATTTAGAGATTCAAATTTTAGTAGGAAAGTAAATGAAAAATTGCTTTCAAAATAAATTTATTATATAATTAAGATGGTGGTAGTATGAAAAAAGAATATCAAAGTGAAGCTGAATTTTTAGCTAATTATAATGTAAATAAGTATAAACAATTATCTCTTAGTGCTGATATTTTACTGTTTAGTGTATCAGAAGAAGATAATAGTAATTATCGAAAGAATAGTGAAAAGAAAATGTCTATATTACTTATTAAAAGACATAATTATCCCTATAAAGATATGTGGTGTTTACCAGGAGGTTTTTTGAATCCTGAAACAGAAACATTAGATGATTGTACTAAGAGAATATTAAAAACAGAAACTAATTTATCTAATATATATCTAGAACAATTATATACATATGATGCTCTTGATAGAGACCCAAGATGTAGAGTTATATCCACTTCTTATATGGCACTAGTTGATAAGAATAGATTAGATGATAAAGTTAATGAGAATGCTAGTTGGTTTGATATAACATTATATAATGATGATGGTAATTTTATTACTGTAGTACTTGATAATGGTAAAGATACGATTAAATTTAGTATTAAGAAAGTATTAAGAGAATTAACTACCGATAGATATACATTTAAGATAAAGGACAATAAAGATTTAGCTTTTGATCATCCACTTGTAATTGTAGCAGGAATGGAGAGACTTAGAAATAAAGTTGGTTATACCGATATAGTATTTAATATGATGCCTGAGTATTTTACATTAGGAGAATTACAACAGGTATATGAAGTAATATTAGGTAAGAAATTATTAGATCCAGCTTTTAGAAGAATAATTGCTGATAAAGTAGAAAAAACAGAAAAGATGAAGACTGGTGGAGGACATCGACCATCGTATATGTTTAGGTATAAAAACAAGTAGTAGTTGGTAATATATGGGGTTTGACTTAAGGTAGGTAATGTGTTAAAATATTATCTGCCTTTTCTAATTAGGTCATTATTAAATTGACAAATTTAGACATATAAATTATAATTAAACTAGAGGTGATGTGTATTATGAATAATGATAAAATTGCACTTACCATGCAGGAAATTTTAGAAAAGGAATTTAAGATTGATGCTAGAGGCTATCGTATGCAAGAAGTAGATCAATTTTTAGATATTATTATTCGTGATTATAATGAATATAATAATATGGTAAAAAAACTTAGTGAAGAAAATAGTCGTTTAGCAGATGAAAATGCTTCATTAAAGCAAGAGGTACGTAGTTTAAAATCAAGTATCGAAACAGTTAAAGGTGGAGAGAAAGAGATTACGAATGTTGATTTGTTGAGAAGAATAAGTAATTTAGAAAAAATTATACTTGGAAAAGAAGAATAGGATTATCTGGACAAACGCTGGGTAGCATTACTTAGAGGAAAGTCCACACTCGCACTATCTGTGATGGTAGTAGTGTTTGTGCTTAGGGAAAAAATAACCTAAGGCAGGTTTATGCCTGACGGCATCTGTCTAATCTAAGGCATAGCTATGATTAGATGGGTATAAAGTGCCACAGTGACGATACTATTTAGAAATAAATAGAGTGAAACGCGGTAAACCCCACAAGCGAGAAACCCAAATTATGGTAGGGGAACTATCTCGAGAGAATAAGAATCAGTGAGATGGATAGGTAACTATAGATAAATGTTTGTCGCCTTTATAGGTACAGAATGTGGCTTATAAGATAATTTTATTTTAAGCGGCAGCTGATTTAAAGATGCGACCAAGTCAAATCGAGAATTTAGAAAATGGAAATAGGGAAGCTTTTAAAGATGTAATGTCTTTAAAATATTTTGTTCGTGACTATGCTAAATATTTAGGTTTAGATGGAGAGAAAATGATAGATGAATTTAACGAGTACTTATTTGATTTTACTTCAAAGATACCGGTTGAAGATATAGAAAAAGCTAAAGAGAATAAAAATAAGAAAAAAGATGTTGTATCTCCATATACACAAGTTAGTGAAAAAAGTAATAATATTAAAATGTTAATGTTATCAATTATAATTGTAATAGTAATAATTATAGTTGGATATTTAGTAGTTAGTGAAATACATAAAAATGATTTTAAAGATAATGATACAACTTATGTTATTAGGAGGTAATTATGAATACTGCAAATAAGATAACAATGTCAAGAATAATATTGTCAATAATTATTTTGTTTATATTGTTATTTCCTTGGCATCAAGTAGGAGTGGATATACCAACATATATTATTAATGGAAGTATGACAATTGATTTAAGATATGTAATATCTGGAATATTATTTATTATTGCTTCAATATCTGATTTTGTCGATGGTAAAGTAGCTAGAAAATATAATATGGTAACTGATTTTGGAAAGATGATTGATGCGATTAGTGATAAATTATTAACTAATACATTGATAGTTGTATTGACAGCTGAAAATATGATTCATCCAATTATAGCCGTTATTATTATTGGAAGGGATATAATAGTTGATTCTATAAAGATGTTAATTGGTAATAAAGGAAAAGCAGTGGCAGCCATTCCAATAGCTAAATATAAAACAGCTTCACTAATGGTTGGCTTAACACTAAAATTATTTTATGATTTACCATTTTCACTAATACCAGTAAGAGTATCAGATTATTTATTGGTATTAGCAGCGGTATTATCAATAATATCTGGAACTAAATATTATGTGATGGCGAAAGAATTTATAACTGATAAATAAAAATTTAATTTATTAGTAAACATATATTAGTATGTTTACTTTTTTCTTTACTATGATACCTTTTATGTGATAAAATATTATTAGACTAGGAGAGTATGTATATGAGAAAGATTTATTATGTTTCAATTATATTGATTGTATTAATAGTAAGTTTTATTGGTATTACTTACTCTTTTGAATATAATGATAATGGTGAATTATCATTTGAATTAATTGGCCCTGGTACTTTATATTTAGATGTTGATACTGATTATGTTGAGTACGGTATTAAAGTTTATAGTAATGGAATTGATATTAGTGATAAAGTAGTAATTGATAATGATATGGTTAATACATCAAAGCTTGGGGAATATAATGTTAAATATCAAATTGGGGACGAATATATATACCGTAAAGTAATTATTATTGATAAAGTTAGTCCAGTGATTAAATTAAATGGTGGTAATGAAGTATATATTTTACTTGGTGGAAAATATGAAGAAGCTGGATTTGCTGTTACTGATAATTATGATACTAATTTAGATTCACAAGTAAATATTAGTGGAACTGTTGATACGAATACTGAAGGTAATTATGTACTTGTTTATAGTGTTAGTGATAATAGTGGTAATAAGACTGAAGTAAAGAGAACAGTAATTGTTAAGAAACCAGTAATAAGTGTTGATAGTGATAAAGGAAGTAGAGTTAGCCCTGCTTCATATAATGTTTATTTATATACGAATACAATTGTTAAAAATAATTTTACTAAAGATGGTGTATATTTAGAAGGATATACTAGTGATAATGCTAATAGTTATAAGATTAAATTAAAAAATAGAAATAATAAAAAATTAGAATATACTTATAATATGACTGTTGATAGAAATAATTATTATAGTGGAAATTTAAAGTTATCAACATTAAATAATGGATTGTATGATGTATACATTGTTGGTAATAAAGAAGAAAGATTGTTAAATAAATTAGATATTTATTCAAAAATTGTTAGGGCTAAAGTTGGTAATAAATTGGTTACTTTAACATATGATGATGATTATGTAAGTATTAATATAGAAAATTTTCAATATAAATATGATTTTGTTATTGATCCTGGTCATGGAGGATCTGATATTGGAGCATCAAATGGTTTAGTACTTGAAAAAGATTTGAATTTAAAAGTATCTAAGTATGAAAAATGTCGTTATGAATCAATGGGATATAAAGTTTATATGATAAGATATGATGATACTTATGGAGAGATGCTTGGTAATAATGGATTAAATCAGTTGGATAGAAGAGGGTTAACAACCGGATATTATGGAGCTGTAAGTAGAGTTGTATATAGTAATCATCATAACGGTTCTTTAAATACAGGTGCGTATGGTTTTGAAATACTAGTTCAAAATAGTATGACAAAAGAAGATTTAGCGGTTGAATTATCTTTAGCTAATAAATTTAGAAATTTTTATGATATAAATGATAACATTATAAGAGTGTATTCAAAGGATTATTTTACTGATCAAATATTTGATAAAGAAAATGGTCAAGTATATAGTAATAAGAATTATTATTCGGTATTAAGAATACCTTACGAATTATTTAATGTTAAGAACGTTATATATGAACCAATATATATGACAAATGCGAGTGATTTTAATTGGTATTATGCAAGTAATAATTGGATAAAGGTATCTGAATTAAAAATAAAAGAATATGTTACTTCAATTGGAGGAACATATAAAAGTGATAATAGTATGTGTATGTAAAAAGACTTCATATTGAAGTCTTTTAATATATATTTTTTGTTTCGGAAATAATATATGATGGTCTATTTTTTGCTTCATCGTATATTCTTTTTATGTATATTGATAATAACCACAAACAGAATAGAATAATACTGGTACTAAAACTAAATAAGCAAGTAATTGAGAATATTAAATAATATTTATGCCATATAAAGATACTGATAAATAGTAAAATGGATATAATGAATAATATAGTGCTTAATATTAATATTAGCGTTAATGGTTTATAAGAAAAACCAATTATACCATCAGATGCTAGTTTAACCATTTTCTTTAAAGTATATTTTGTTTCACCAGCAGTTCTTTCTTTACGTTCATATAAGTATTCGGTTTGTTTAAAACCTGCATAACTATATAGTCCTCTTAAAAATTTATTATGTTCAGGAAAAGTATTGATGGCATCAATTACTTTTCGGTCAATTAATCTAAAATCACCAGTATCTTTAGGGATACTTACAGTTGATAAAGAATTTAAAATACGATAAAACATTTTAGCAGTAAATAATTTAAAAATTGTTTCACCTTTACGTTTTTTTCTTTTTCCATAAACAACTTCATATCCTTCTTCCCATAATTTAAGCATGTTGGGAATTAGTCTTGGTGGGTCTTGTAAGTCAGCATCAATAATAATGGCAGCATCTCCAGTAGCATATTTTAATCCGGCACTAACGGCTGGTTGATGGCCAAAATTTCTTGAAAAAGATATTAGTTTTACTTTGGAATCACGTTTAGCAATTTTTTCTAATAATTCAAGTGTTCTATCTTGAGAGCCATCATTTATGAAAATAATTTCATAAGTATATTTTCGAATATTTTTTAAAACCCTTTTTACCTCTCTGTAACAAATATTTACCATTTCTTCCTCATAATACATAGGAATAATTACAGATATTTTTTTCATTAGTACTCCTTTTAATTATTATATCATGAATTTTGTTAATTTTAGAATTAATTATTATAAATGTGGACTTTTTTATAATTTTCTAGTACAATGTTTATAGATAATAAAATGTTAGGTAGTGAATTAATGAGTAATTTTTTTGATACTTTATTTAGGGCATTTGCCAGTATATATCCAATTAGTAAAAACATTTACAACATATTGGGAGCAATACTTAGTGTTATTGTTATTCATAAAGCTTTTTATTTTGTAATTGGAATGTTCTTTACAAGGAAATTTAAGCCTGCTAAAAAGAAACATAAATATGGAATAGTAATTGCTGCTAGAAATGAAAAGTATGTTATTGGTAATTTAATTGATAGTATTAATAAACAGGATTATCCGAAAGATTTATTAACAGTATTTGTGGTAGCTGATAATTGTACTGATGATACGGCTGATATAGCTAGAAAAAAAGGGGCTATTTGTTATGAAAGACATGACCCTGATCATAGAACAAAGGGATATGCCCTAGAATATTTATTCAAAAATATTGATAAGGATTATGGAATAGATAGTTTCGAAGGTTATTTTGTTTTTGATGCAGATAATTTGTTAAAAAGTAATTATATTAGTAAGATGAATGATGCTTTTGATAGTGGATGCAAAATTATTACATCTTATCGTAATACGAAGAATTTTGATGAAAACTGGATTGCTTCAACATATGCTCTTCATTGGATTAGATCGATTAGAACTAATCATAGGGCTAGGAGTGTATTACATTTGGCTACTAATATACAAGGAACAGGATTTTTATTTGCTAATGAAATAGTTAGAAATGGTTGGCATTATACATCGCTTACTGAAGATAGGGCACTTACAGCGGATGCGGTAGCCCAAGGGTATGAGATAACATATCAAGATGAAGCTGAATTCTATGATGAGCAACCGGTTAGTTTAAAAGTGGCATTAAGACAAAGACTTCGTTGGTCAAAAGGTCATTTACAAGCTTTTGCTGAATCAGGACCATATTTATTTATAAATATCTTTATGGGTAAAAGATATATTAAAACTAATTGGAATGGTACAAAAAAAGAACTTAATAAAAAGAAAGATCAAGGCAGTAAATGGGCTAATTTTGTTGAATCTATAAGACATAGATTTGCTTCGTTTGATACATTGGTACAATTAACACCAATATCATTTATTAATCTATGTAGATGGCTTTTTGTTATGGTATTAATATATTCAACTGTTGCATATGTAAATGGTATTAATAATGTATCTTTGTTTAGTGGAGGAACATGGTTGGCTAAATTTTTAAGAGGTATCAATGATGTTAAGATAAATGTTAATCCAGGTATTAATGCTTTGTTAATATCATTAATAATTACAATTTGGTTTAGAATATTGTATCGAATAGGAAACTATTTTAGAAATATATGGTTAGCAGTTTATTTATTTATTATAGAGCATGATCGAATTAAGAAAATGAGTATTTGGAAGAAGATATTATATTCATTTACATGGCCAACATTTGATATTATTGGTAGATATACGATATATATAGCATTATTTAAGAAAGTAGAGTGGAAACCAATTCCTCATGAAAGTAAAGTCACAATAGATGATTTAAATGGGGGAAGTAAATAATGAAAGAGTATATTAAACAATTTTATAATGAGGGATTAGCAACAATATTTTATAAAAAGCCAATTGCTTATGTTGATAAGAATATTAAAAATAAAAATATTGTAAAATTTATTAGTTTAATAATAAAAGTTATTTATACGATATTAGCTATTTGTTTTGCAGGATATATATTATATAAAAAATTATAAAAAATAATGAAGATTAATTAATTATCATCATTATTTTTCTTTTTAGTTTTAAAATAATTAAATTTTAGGGTTAAGTCATTCTTTTTGGTAATATTGTTTACATAATAATTTTTTTCTTCTAGATTATCGTATGATGTCGATTTATTATTAGTTATTTCACCATTTTCAACATAGACATTACCATCATACCAAGAATAATCATTAAAGAAGACAATTCCTTCATAATTCGGATCTAGGGCATCAGTACCAATATAATTATTTGGATTATAATTTATGCCCCATAGATTTAATACGGTTGGTAGGATATTTAATTGAGATGTTACTTTATTAATTGTTTTCTTTTCAATATTGCTAGACCAAATAAAGAATGGTGTTTTATTAATCAGGTTATTGCTCGTTTCTTTATATCTATCTAGAATACTTTTATCTTCGATAGTGTATAAATAGTGATCACTATATGCGACAATTACGGTATTGTTTAGTAGATTTTTTTCTTCAAGATTTTCAATTAATAGTTGCATCATGTAATCAGTTTCTTTAGCTTGTCTACGAATGCATTCTTCTTCGGCCATAGGTTCTCTTTCAAAAACTTCTGTTGATACAGTTGTTTCTTCTTCTGTATTAGTATTTTCTTCAATAGTTTTATCAATTACTGGTTTATGATCTTCATCATATAGTAATTTACAAACACCTTTGGTATTTGTGAATGGTAAATGTCCTGAATATGCAATGATATAATCAACAAACTTTCCTTCTTCAGGGAATATAAGTTTATTAAAAGTTTCATTTAGAATTAATTCTCTATCAAGAGTGTATGATTCGTCTTCATAATCAAACATATCTTTAAGTCCATAGTATTTATCATATCCCCAGTTTTTATAGTTAACAGTTCTTGAATAGTATTCACCACTATTCATATGAAAAGCATTGACAGAATAGCCTAATTCTTTAAAAATATGTGCCATAGAATAAGGAAAATAGTTTTTATTAAATGTATAAGCGTTTTGGGTATATGAAAGGGGAGTTATAAAGCCGGTATTGACAGCAAATTCGGAATTAAAGGTAGAACCTCCACCATTATAATAAGAGAAATGATTTTTAAAATTAATACCATTATTCATCATTTTATATATTGTTGGTGTATCATCTTCAGTTACTAACCAATTATCAAGGCCTTCAAATTGGACAAAAATAATATTTTTATCTTTAAATATGCCAGTATATTTATTATTGTTTTTTTCAGTATCGGCAAAAGCCAAATTTAAAAATTCAATATCTTCGCTGTTTTCTTCTTCTTTAGTTTTTAAAAATGTTATATAGAAGTTTCTAATACTATATTCATAAAGACCACTTACTTTTAAACTTTTATTATTATCATTAAATGAATTATATATGTTTCTAGGATTCTTCCATGATGACCAAGTTAATGATTTATTTGCTTTTCCCAGGGATAATGGAGTAAGTGTATGAACTATAAGAAATAATATTATAATTACAATAAATAGTTTTTCATTATTTTTAGTTTTATATGGTATTTGTTTATATCCAAAAATAATTAAAAATATAATAAATATGAAAGCTATATATACGAGTGGATTACAATTTTTTAAAGTATCAATAATATAAGGGGCTCCTTCAGAAGCTGATTCAAGTAAGTTAAAATCAAAGAATGTTTTAGTCATAGAATAATAAACGTTATTAGTAAGAAAAATTATTAGAAATAAAATACTTGTAGATAAGTATATCTTTTTACCAACTTTTTTCTTAAAACTAAGTGTTAAACCTATAAATAGAATTATCCATGATAATGTGAATAAATTGGGGGCTAACCTGTATATTTTATAGAAATTTATATTATTACCAAATATTCTTGTAATAATATCCATAGCAATAAATGGTAATGCCATTATTACTATATATTTATATTTATATATAAAAGTAGTTATATTGTCTATTATTATTTTTCTAACATTATTTTTTTTTTCTTTGTTTAATGCTTTCATTTCTTTACCACCTTAATTATCTTAATTGTATGTTAATTATATCATTAAAAGTAATCTAAGTAAATAAAGGGTGGCTTATTTTACAAAAATATGCTATAATTTAGATAATTAAAAAAGGTGTATATTATGAAGAATTTAAAGGTAAAAAAAATAAGAGATATATTCATTAAATTGAAAGAAGAATATCCAATATTAATACTTTATATTGGTGGTAATTTTTTAAATGCAATATTTTTAAGATTATTTACAACGGGCGTGTTTCAATTAAGATCTATATTTTTTGATTTAGCATTTATTTTATTTTTAGCTAGTTTTTATTTTATTGTTAAGAAAAAGAGAAGAAATTTATATGTATGGATAACGACATTTTTGATGGTGGCTATTTGTATCACTAATTCACTTTATTATAATTATTATTCTTCTTTTATATCAGTATCATTATTAGCAACTTCAGTATTTGTTAAAGATGTTGGAGATGCTGTTATGCAAATGGTTGTTAGATTATGTGATTTAACATATTTATGGATGTTTGGAGCATTATTTATTTTTTTAAAAAAGCACAAGGAAGATCATAATATTAATAAAAAATATTTTAGAAAATCTTTAGTAATTGTACTTATATCATTATCAATTGGATGTGCAATGCCTCCTTATAATTCTTTTAGTAGATTATATAAGTTATGGAATAGAGTAATGGTGTTTAATTCATGGGGACCTTATGTTTATCAGGTAGATGATTTAGTACAAAGCTTAAAGCCAACTTTTAATAATATATTTGGTTATGATAATGCGCTTAAGAATGTTAATGATTATTATAACGATAATAAAAAAGAATTAAAAGCTAATAAATATACTGGTATATATGAGGGTAAGAATGTTATTGTAATACATGCGGAGAGTTTACAAAGATTTACAATTGGAATGGAATTAAATGGTAGAGAAGTAACCCCCAATATAAATAAACTTGTTAAGAGTGGAATGTATTTTAATAATTTTTATGCTCAAGTTGGAGTGGGAACGAGCAGTGATACAGAATTTACATATGCGACTGGATTACTACCATCTAATAATGGAACTGTATTTGTAAATTATTATAATAATAAATATGTAACAATGCAAAATTTACTTAATAATAAAGGCTATTATGTTTTTAGTATGCATGGTAATGTAGGGGACTTCTGGAACCGTGAAACAATGCATATGAATATGGGGTATGATAAATTTTATTCAAAAAGTTCATTTGTGATTGATGAAGAATATGGTTTAGGATTATCAGATAAATCATTCTTTAGACAGGCAGTTCCAATGATTAAGGATATTAAGGATAATATTGGACAACCTTTCTATGGAACACTAATAACACTTACTAATCATACACCTTGGAAAGAAGCTAATACTTATAGTGATTTTGATACAGGAATGTATATAGATGTTGATGGAGAAGTAATTAGAAAAAAATATCTTGATGATACTTTGATGGGAAAATATTTAAAGTCAGTTAATTATATGGATCAGGCAATTGGTAAGTTTATTGATGATATGGATGATGCAGGACTTCTTGAAAATACAATAATTGTTATTTATGGAGATCATGATGCTAGACTTGGAAAACATCAATTTGATTATATGTATAATTATAATCCATATACTGATAGTATTAGAACTCTTGAACATAGTGAGTATATTGAGTTTAATGATTATGATTATGAACTTTCTAAGAGTGTACCATTTATTATTTGGTCTAAGGATATGAAAGAAAATATGATTATAGATACGCCAATGGGAATGATTGATGTGATGCCCACACTTGGAAATATGCTTGGTGTATATAATAAATATTCTTTAGGTAGAGATATTATGACCACAAAAAAAGAAGATGGAATTGTAGTATTTAAGGATGGATCATTTATAACTGATAAAATATATTATAATGCAAAAAAGAATGAATCTTATACAATATCTAATGGAATACTTTCAGATGATTATATTACTAAGAGAAGTGATTATGCTGATAAAATAATAGAGGTTTCAAATGATATAATTGTATATAATCTAATAAAAGAATTAGACTAATATTAAACAGAAATTTAGTTTTCTGTTTTTTGTATATATAATTATACAAAATCATAGATATTGTAAAAAATGATATACAGAATTTGCAAACGATTGTTTGCAAAAAGTATTGACAAATTAAAAAAAGCAATATATAATTAGAATGTACTGATATTAAAGGGAGGATATAATGAGTAAAACAGTAGAAAAAGATAAAGCCTTAGCCCAAGTTTTAGCTGATATTGAAAAGCAATTTGGTAAAGGTGCTATTATGAAATTAGGGGAACAGAAAAATATGGAAATAGATGTGGTACCTAGTGGTTCTATTTCTTT
>CADAMI010000037.1 GCA_902788975.1 uncultured Erysipelotrichaceae bacterium
GATTAAATGTCTGACATAGTTGATGCAACATATAAGTTTTTAGATACCTTAGATAATTCTGAATTAATTATAAATTTAACTAAATATAAAAATAATTTATTAAAAAATAAAGATATCTTAAAAGAAATAGATAATATAAAAAAAGAAACAAATAATGACATAATTATATCGAAAAGAAAACAAATCTTTAATAATAATGATTATAAAATGTATCTCAAATATTATAATGAATTATCTCTAATAATACTAAAAATAAATAAAAAATATCAAGAATACACAAGTACTAGAGAACATAACTGTGGTTAATAAGGAGTAACAATGAAAGTAATAAGTGGAACACTAAAAGGAAGAAATATTGAAGGATATAATATCGATGGTACTAGACCAACTATGGACCGAGTAAAAGAAAGTCTATTTGCAATGATTCAAGATAATATTAAAGATAGTATTGTTCTAGATTTATTTGCTGGATCTGGTCAGTTAGGTATTGAAGCCATTTCTAATGGCGCTAAATTATGCTACTTCATTGATCATAATAATGAAGTAATTAAAGTATTAAATAGAAATATAACTAATTTAAATATTAAAGATAAATCAAAAGTAATCTTATCTGATTGGAAAAAGTTCTTAAATGAATCATCAGAAAAGAATATTAAATTTGATTTAATCTTTGTTGATCCTCCATATGACTATGATGTCTATGAAAAAATACTAGAAAAAGTATCAACCCTAAACCTCTTAAATGATAATGGCTTAATAATCTTAGAACATCATAATCTTAAATTTAAAGATAAATATAATAATCTAATTCTATATAAAGAAAAAAAGTATGGAAACAAATCTGTCAATATCTATAAATTGAATTGACAGTTTTTTTTCATTGTGCTATATTCAAGAAGAATAGAGGTAGTAATATGAAGAAAAGTATTAAGAAAAAAGGCAAAAAAGGCTTTACTCTGGTAGAACTATTAGCCGTTATTGTTATCTTAGCTATAGTCGTAGGAATCTCAATTCCAACAATATTAGGAGTAATTAATGGCACCAAGAAGAAGGCTTTGCAAACAGCGGCCGACGCTGCTGCTAGATGGTTTGATAAACAATATGAACTATACAAATATGGCGATGATTTAGTTGGTGATACTACAATAAGCGATGAATTTGTAACAGAATGTTTTGGTAAATACCTTTGTGATGGTAAAAAACGCATTCTTTTTACTTCCGATTTAGCTAAAGAAGCCGGATTAAATATTGATAATTTTGTCTTTAGAAAAACAAATTTTTATAGTTCATATTATATAAAAGAAAGTAATATAGAAAGTGGAAATGCATACGCTAGGATACACATTGATTCTACAAATGGGAAAAGTTGCATTTCATTAGCAACTAAGGCATCTGCTCCAGATTATCCAGGAGGAGTTGTAGTTTGCGGTGGAACATGCCAAAACACTGATACATCAAAGCTTACATACTGTAAGCCAATAAATTTTGATTAATACTTAAAAAGTGTCTACTTCATAAAAAATGATTGACACGTCTAATAATATATGCTAAACTTTAATTAAATAAAGGAGGAATCAAAAATGAAAAAATTAAATAGAAAAGGATTTACATTAGTAGAACTATTAGCCGTTATCGTTATCTTAGCTATCGTTGTAGGTATCGCTTTAGTTACTGTATTACCAACATTAGATAAATCAAAAGAAAAATCATTTGATATTGCGGTTGATGCCATTAGGACATACATTCAAGAACAAGTTGACTTGTCTCAATTAAGCAGTGATATAAGAGGAAATTCGTATAATCAAGCCATTGCTACTTGTGAAACTGAATGCAACCAAGCAACAGGAGATATATTGTCAGTAACTGGATATGACAAGAATCTTAGTGCAATACAATGGACTACTACCAATGGTAGAGTTACTATAACTTGTGCTACAGTAAGTGCTAAGAGTGATTACAAGCAACCTACCGTGACAAAAAACAATCATGTACCTGCTTGCTCATAGTATTGTAATTTAAAGACTAGCAATAGTCTTTTTTCTTTGATATAATTTATGTAGGTGATATAAATGGACAAAGATTTAATAATTGGTTCGCATGTCGGATTTAGTGCTAATAAACAGTTACTTGGTTCTGTTGAAGAAGCTTTATCATATGGATCAAATACTTTTATGTTTTATACTGGAGCTCCTCAAAATACTAAAAGAAATCCTATAAAAGATGAATATACTATGGAAGCTTATAATTTAATGAAAGAAAATAATATTGATTTATCGAAAGTAGTTATTCATGCTCCTTATATAGTAAATTTAGGAAACTTAGAAAACGTATCATTCCTTCGTGGAGAATTAGAAAGAGCATCTTTATTAGGAATTAAAAATGTTGTTTTACATCCTGGAGCCAGTGTATCATTTGCTAGAAGGGATTCAATAGAAAGTATTATTAAAGGCTTAAATTTAATTTTAGATAATGATTTAGATGTAACTATTTGCTTAGAAACTATGGCTGGTAAAGGTACCGAGATAGGTATTAATTTAAACGAATTAAAAACAATTATTGATGGTGTTAAATTTAAAAATAAAATAGGCATATGTCTAGATACTTGTCACTTAAATGATAGTGGAATTGATCTAACAAAATTTGATGATTATATTAAAGAATTTGATAAAGAAATAGGTCTTAATTATATTAAAGTAATTCATATTAATGATTCTAAAAATGCGATTGGTAGTCATAAAGATAGACATGAAAACATTGGTCTAGGTACAATTGGCTTTGATACCTTAATAAAAATTATTTATGATGAAAGATTTAAAGATATTCCTAAAATATTAGAAACTCCTTATGTAACTGAGAACGATGAATCTAAAGAAAAAATATATCCTCCATATAAATATGAAATTTCAATGATTAGAAATAAACAATTTGATAATAATTTATTAGATAATATTAGAAATAACAGATAGTTTGAAAACTATTTGTTATTTTTTTAATATTTAACAAACCGTTTAATTATAAGGGATTGCTTGACATTAATATAAGATAAAATTATAATAAAAAATAAAAATAGTGGAGGTGTAAGATGAATGAAGTAATAACAAAAGAAAATAATATCAATATTGAAGATATGATTTATGAAATAAGAGGAAAACAAGTGATGGAACTAAAACAATAAATCAGGCAGTTAACCGTCATTTAGATAGATTTCCTGAAGACTTTTATTTTCAACTAACAAGTGAAGAGTTTGCAAATTTGAAGTCCCAATTTGGGACTTCAAGTATGAAAAATACATATGGTGGTATCAGAAAATTACCATATGTATTCACAGAACAAGGCATTGCCATGCTAGCAACAATTCTTAGAACCAATGTTGCTTCTAAAGTGAGTATAGATATAATGAGGGCATTTGTAGCAATGCGTAAGTATATATCTTCTAACTTAATTGAACAAAAGTATATTAATAACTTAGTTTTAACTCATGATAATGATATAAAATTATTACAACAATCATTTCAGAAATTTGAAGAGAAACGAAAAATAAATGAAATATATTTTAATGGTCAAATATATGATGCATACTCTAAAATTGTTGACATTATGAAAGAAGCTAAGAAAGAAATAATTATCATAGATAAAACCGTCTTAGACATGATAAGTAAATTAAGTACCAAAGTCATATTAATAACTAAGGAGAATAATAAATTAAGTGAATTAGATATTAGTAAATATCATAAGCAATATGATAATTTAGAAATTATTTATAATAATACTTTTCATGATCGATATATTATTCTTGATAGTTCTACTGTTTATCATCTAAGTACCAGTATTAACCATGCTGGACCTAAAACATTTTCAATTAATATCTTAACTGATGAATTTATTATTAGTAGTCTTTTAGCTAAAATAAAAAGTCTAAAATAATTTTATTTTAGCTTATCTATAAAATCTTTATATTTATCATATAGCTCTAGTAATTTATTGTAAACATTATCACTTAAATCATCTTTAATTTCATCAATAACATCTAATGGTTCATTTAAAATTCTTTTACTGTATTTTTTAATATATGCATATAACAAATCTAATTCATTACTTTTTAGACTTACATCCTGACTTAATGCATACTTATTAATATCTTCTTTTGTTAATTTATCCATATATTTTAAAACTATTAATCTATTCATAATTATATATCACCAGTTAAATATATGATAATTAATAGAATTTATGCTATAATAATAAATAGATATATAGAAAGGATGAGTAATATGAGTATTATTAAACATAAATATATTAATAATAAATCAAAATATAAATTACCTAAAAATAAAACTAAAACTCATTCCTTAAGTAAACCTATAAATAAAAAAATAAAATATGGTAATAAAAATCTAGATGATATTATAAATAAAAGATATATCTTTATATCTATTTTTATAATTATTTTTTTTCTAATAATATTAGCTCGTTTATTTAAATTACAAGTATTAGATCATGATATATATGAAGAAAAGTTAGCTGTTGCTACTGAAAAAACAATTGAAGGAAATAGCTCTCCTAGAGGTAGAATATACGATAGAAATTACAAATTGTTGGTTGACAATCAAGCAAAAAAAACTATCTATTATAAAAAAGAACCTGGTGTAACCGCTAAAGAAGAAGTATCTTTAGCATATATTATAAGTGATCTTATTGATGTTGATTATTCTAAATTAAGCGAATATCGTTTGAAGAATTTTTACTATGTTAACAATCTTGAAGAATGTAGAAAGAAAATTACTAATAAAGAATGGGGAGAGTATAAAAAAAGAAAAATAAATGATGTTGATATTCAGAAATTAATCTTCGAAAGAATTACGGAAGAAGAATTAAGTAGTTATGATGATAAAGATAAAGAAACTGCTTATATCTATTATCTTATGAATAGAGGATATTCTTATGCCGAAAAGATTATTAAAAATAAAGATGTAACTGAAAAAGAATATGCGATGATTAGCGAAAATATTTCATCATTGCATGGATTTAATACAAAATTAGATTGGGAAAGAATATATTTATATGGAGATACCTTTAAATCAATATTAGGATCTGTTTCTTCTGACACTCAAGGTATTCCTGAAGAACTTGCCAGTATCTATCTAGATAAAGGATATAGCTTAGATGATCGTGTTGGAACTAGCTATTTAGAACTACAATATGAAGATTATTTAAAAGGAACTAAACCAATTTATCGTATTGTTGGAAATAATTATGAACTTGTTAGTCAAGGAAAAAGAGGAAATGACATCGTTTTAACAATTGATATAGATCTTCAAAAATATTTAGAAGATGTTCTTTCATGGGAAGTACTAAGTGCTAAAAATGAACCTAATACTAGATATTATAATCGTTCATTTGTTGTTATATCTAATCCCAATACCGGTGAAATTTTAGCCATGTCTGGCAAACAAGTAAGAACTAATGAAAATGGAAATAGGGAAATTGTTGATTATACTCCTGGAGTTGTAACCTTACCAGTAACTCCTGGCTCTATTGTTAAAGGCGCATCAATGCTAGTTGGTTATAAATATGGAGCTATTGATATTGGATCAGTCCAAAAAGATGAATGTATTAAAATAAAAAATACTCCTGAAAAATGTTCTTGGCGAACAATGGGTGATATTAATGATCTCTATGCCTTAAGATATTCATCAAATGTTTATCAATATAAAATAGCTATTAAAGTTGGTAACGGAACATACAGGTATAATGAACCATTAAAAATAAATACTGATGCTTTTAATAAATATCGTGATATGTATGCTTCATTTGGTTTAGGGGTTAAAACTGGAATTGACTTACCAGTAGAGTCACTAGGTTATTCTGGAACATCAAAATTACCAGGTCATTTGTTAGATTTTTCAATTGGTCAATATGATACATATACGCCAATTCAATTATCACAGTATATTAATACTCTAGCTAATGGTGGAACCAAATATAAACCATATCTATTAAAAGAAGTATATGCACCATCCGTTAATGAAAATGACATTTTAGGGGATTTAATATATGCAACTGAAAAAGAAAAAATGGGGACAGTAGATGTCGATAATAAATATATGGAACGAGTTAGATTAGGCTTTAATCAAGTTATTACCAATGGATTAGGTTACGGATATATGGGTTATTATAATAATTCAAGTGGTAAAACTGGTACTAGTCAAAGTTTTATCGATACTGATAACGATGGAAAAGTCGATACCGAAACTATTTCTTCATCATTCATTGGCTATTCACCAAGTACTAATCCTAAAATGAGTATTGTTGTCGTATCTCCAGATATCAGTTTACCTGATGCTGGATATCAAAGCATGATAACTAAAAGATTATCGGCATCAATGGTTAATAAATTCTTTGAAATATATAATAATTAGTAAAAAATACCATAAAGCAAAGAAAATAGTTGTACTTACAGACAAATTTATGTTATAATACACTTGATGTTTTTTAAGGAGGTGCGCTATGGCAAAGAAAAATGAAAATAGAGTTTTAGTACCTTTAATCTGTGAAGAATGTAAAACTCAAAATTATACTGTAAGTAAAAATAAGAAGAATACGACTGAACGTTTAGAACTAAATAAGTATTGTCCTAAATGTCGTAAGAACACTACTCATAAAGAAAAGAAATAATTAGAAAGGTGAAGTTTAATGATAAATGTTAATGATTTTAAAACTGGTATGACTATTAGTTATGAAAATAACTTATATCAAGTACTAGAATTTCAACATGTAAAACCAGGTAAAGGAGCTGCTATCGTTAAAACTAAATTAAAAAATTTAAGAACTGGCTCTATTACTGAAGTTTCATTTAATTCAGGTATTAAAGTACCTCAAGCTCATGTTGAAAAAATAAAAATGCAATATCTATATTCATCAGGTGATGCCTATACATTCATGAATATGAATACATATGAACAAGTTGAATTAAAAGCAAGCCAAATTGAATATGAATCTAAATTCTTAAAGGAAGGTTTAGAAGTATTAATATTCTTTTATGAAGGTGAAATGCTAGGTATTGAATTACCAGAAAAAGTAGATTATAAAATAATTGCTACTGAACCAGCTATTAAAGGTAATACAGCTACCAATGCTACTAAAGACGCTACTATCGAAACTGGTTTATTAGTAAGAGTACCATTATTTATTGAACAAGATGAAGAAATAATCGTCTCAACTAAAGATGGTAAATACGTATCAAGAAAGTAATTGCTTTCTTTTTTTCATTATGATATAATGCTATTATAAGATACATGTAGGAAGGAGTATCCTAATGGAAAAAAAGAAAAAAGAAATAAAAAAACAAACAGAAAATAAAAAAGTAATATCAAAAAACAAAAAAGAATTAGATACTAAAAAACAATCAACTATCTTTTTTGTAATAATAGCCATCTTTGTCTTATTAATTTTTATTGGTATCCTTGCTAGTAAAAATCTAAGTAGATCTTTTGGGGCAGCAACTTATAAAATTAAATTTCTTGGCGATTCCGGTTACAGTATATACAATAATGGACACTATGTTGCTCCAGTAGATGATACGTGTGAAACAGATGAATATGGATACTTGGATCCAAACTGTGCATATACTGTTGCTTGCATATGTCGGAGGTGGTCAACCCAGAAAAGTGGTCAATATCCCAATCACTGTTATGATGACGGGGATGCTAGCGATTGTGACTGTATTGACAAACTAGGGAAACCTTGTCAAGGAACTGCTTTGTATAACAGTGATCTGTTCACTACAAGATTTACTGGTGAAAACAAATACTATTGCGTATATGGTTCTTCATATATATCTGATTGTGATGTACCTGCACCTACAGAAAGTTGTTATGCCTGTGAAGGTGGAAGTGGACCAGTGAGGACAATCAATACTACCAGAGCGGCTACAATGACTGGAGTGAGCGATAGTAGTAAATGCCACCCAGTGGAAGATGAACAATGTAATCCAAAGCCTTCAACAGAAGCTCCAAAGCCTTCAACAGAAGCTCCAAAGCCTTCAACAGAAGCTCCAAAGCCTTCAACAGAAGTTCCCAAAAATAATTGCTATTCATGTAAATTAGGAGAAGGCAAGGAATATGAATATGCCACTAGTTCTGAAGAGGCCGCTAATAAAACAGGCGGAACAGCATGTGTAGTCGTATCAAATACAAATTGTAATAATCCACCAAAAAGTTGCTATGCATGTGATACAAAGAATGGCAAAGAATATTTAAAAACGACATCTAAAGAAAATGCTGAACAAGCAGGTGGAACAAATTGTACGATTGTAAATATGTCACAATGTGAAGAAATTCCTGATAATCCTAAGACTGGAACAGCTGGAATAATAATTGCTTGGCTAGTTGGTTTATCAGCCTTAACTTACTCATTTATTTATTTCGTAAAACTTAAAAAAATATCAAATTAAACTTACAGACAAAACTGTAAGTTTTTTGATGAATAACATTTGTAAAAATAGCATATTTATGGTAAAATAATGTTAAATATAAAAGAAAGTAGGTAGTAAAATGAATAATAAACGTAAACATGATGATGAAATGGACATTTCATTTATTGAGCCAAATAAAAAGCCTATTGGGGTTATTTTTATAATTGTTTTATTACTGTTAATTGCTAGTGGCATAGCATATTACTACTTTGTATTGGATAACCCAAAGACGATACTGTCTACAGCTATTAATAATGTTCTAGATAAAGTCAATTTTGAAGAAACTACAAAAAAAGGTACAATTGATTATAATTTGAATTTAAATATTACATCATCCAATAATGAAATAAAAGATATGCTGGATATTATTAATCAGTTTAAATTATCAGGCACTATTGGTATAGATAATAATCTTAATGAATTAAATGGTATAATAAAATATAAAGATAAGCAGTTATTAAATTATAATATTTTAGTTGATAATGGCGATAATCCTGCTATGTATACTAGATTACTAGATCTATATGATAAAACAATCAAATTAGAATTAGAAAAAGAAAATATTACTGATTATGATACGAATATCAATGATTATAAACAGATTGCATCTTCTTTTAAAATGGTATTAAATTCTTCTCTTGAAAATGCTAATTATAAAAAGGAATATCTTAAATTAAATGATGAAATGGTAAAGAAAATATCACTTAATATTGATGAATTGTTTTTAACTAATATTTATAATAAATTATTACAAGACAGTTTATTTATTAATAGTTATGCCAAAATAAACAATATGACTAATGAAGAAGTAAGTGATTTATTAAATAAAGATATCTCTGAATCAAAAGATAATAATGAAACTTTAAATATATATCTAAGTATCTTAAAGAATGAATTTATAAAATTTGAATACATTAATGCAGAAGATAATTTAACCATCATCAAAGATAATGATAAATATAATTTTGATTTATCTGAATCATTTACATCAGTTTATCAAGGATTTGTTAAAATAACCCAAGTAAATAATAAGAATGATCTTACTTTATCATTATCTTTAATTGAAAAAGAATTAAATATTGAAGCTAATATCGAATATTTAGTAGATGAAACGAAGAAAACTAATACTATGGATATTAATAATTCAGTTAATTTAGAAGAATTACCTGAAGAAGAAACAAACAAAATTATGGAAAATTTATTTAAAAATGAAGCCTTTAATCTATTCCTTGAAGATTATCAAAAAATAATGCCATCTGATGATGCTTCTTTAATACCATCAGATATTTAAAATTAAAGCTCTAACAGAGCTTTTTTCTATGTCATATTAATGTCAACTTTATTTACAAAACATTTACATTAATATATAATTAATATATGGTGATAATATGAAAAATAAATCTTCTTTAATCGTCTCAATATCTAAGACATCTGACTTAGACAAAATTACTAAAGATACTAAATATATAAATATTGATATTACTAACATAAGCCAAGAGATAATATCATATTTCATAAAAAATGGTATATCATTTATGTATTCAGATATTATTGAAAATACTCCTGGTTATAATTATGTTAGTTATAATGATTTTGTTAAAGCTGAAAATATTATTGACAAAATATATAATGAGATGCCCAATAATTTAAATGAAATAGAAGTAGCTAAATATCTTTATGTAGCAATACCTAAATATGTGTATTTTGATATTAATACTGATAAAATAAAAAATGAAATATATAATTTATCCCTAATGAGTACAGTTAATAATATTTGGGGAAGTTTATCATCAGGAAGAATTAATGACATCAGTGCTTCTAAAATATACTACTATTTATGTAGAAGAGTAGGTATTGATATTTCTATTGTCATCGATGAAGATAACAAGCAAGCCTTAACAAAGTTATTAATTGATAATCAAGTATTGATAACGGATCTTTTTGAAGATATTCCATTTATTCAGTGTAATATGCAAACCAATCATTTTGCTACTTATAATGATGATATATCTTTAGATAAAAAAATAAAATACTTAAAGAATAAATATAATAATTATTATTTAGATAAAACTTTAAAAAATATTGACTATACTAAAGAAGATTGTATCTATACCATATTAAATATAACTAAAGATATTATTAATATTAATACAATTAAACCAGTTGAATTAAGCATTATTTATAGATATATCTTTGATAGATATTGTCCTAATTATAATGTTAAAATTAATAATTTATATTTAAATAATGAAAACAAGAATCATTTTATTATAATAAGTTATAATAATATTCATTATAGTTATAATTATAAGTTACAAAAATTTATAAAAGTATCTGATGAAGATATTATTGATAATATAAATGATGGTAAAATTGGCCTATATCATGGTGAATTTATTTCAAATATAAATAATTATTTGAATGTATAAAATAAAATTGCAAATAATAAAAATAAGAATTATGAAAAGGTGAATGTAATGAAAAAGAAAAATATAAATATTAAACCTAAATATACTATCTTAATTATTATATTCTCAATTATTGTTATTGTTACAGTTTTTTCTCATACCTTGAAAGAAGATCGCCAGTTAAATAAATTTGAATCATTTATTAAAGATACTGTCACAAGTGTTGAAAAGATTGTTTTTTATCCATTTAAATTTGTTATTAATAAAGTAGATGACTATAAAGAATTAAATAATATTCGTAAAAAATATCAATCCCTATTACCAGAAGTTGAAAGAATCGATTCATTAAATGCTGAAAATATTGAATTACGTAAACAGTTGAAAGCCCTAAAAGAAGAATTAAATATAACATATACAATTAATGATTATGAATATTTAAATGCTACCGTGATAAATAGAAATATTGCTCATTGGTATAATACAATTACAATTGATAAAGGTTCATATAATGGTGTAGAACCCGATATGGTAGTTGTTAACAGTAGTGGTTTAATAGGCAGAGTAGTATCGACAACGACATTTACTAGTGATGTAAGACTAATTACTACTAGCGATACCATTAATAAGATAAGCGTAACTATTAGCGATAATAATACTTCTGTTAATGGCCTAATTAAAAATTATAATTATAATACTAAATATCTTGAAGTTGAAGGTATCAGTAATACTGAAAAGATTACCGAAGGCGCTTACGTTTATACATCAGGTTTAGGAGGTATATTTCCTAGTGGTATCTTAATTGGTACTGTTAAAAATATTACTACCGATGAATATGATTTAGCTAAAATAATTGATGTATCACCAGTTGCTAACTTTGACGATATTAATTATGTAGCTGTTTTAAAGAGAAAAGAGATTGAAAAATGATTGTTATAATTATATATACCATTATCTCTTTCTTATTAGATGGCCTATTATCAAACTATATGAGTATTAATATTATTGATCCAAGCTATTTTAGAACTATCTATTCAATTATATCTTTAGTTATAATCTATAATTATTTTGATAATAATACCAAGTATTTAAAAATATTATTAGTTCTAGGAATGTTTTTTGATATTGTCTATACTAATACCTTTTTATTAAACGTAGTTATATTTCTAATAATATATTTAATTATAAAAAAAATTAATATCTTTATTCCTAACAATATATTTACCATAAATCTAAAATCTATATTATCAATAACTATTTATCATATCCTGTCATACCTAATATTATTACTATCGAATTATCATAATTATTCAATTAGATTATTAACGTTAATCTTATCGAGAAGTATTATTGTGACTATTATATATACGACTATTAGTTATTTGTTATTAAAAAAAATATATTTTAAAATCTATGATAAAAAAATAAAATAAATTGACTATTTAGTCTTTTTTTCTTATAATTAAGCAAGTGGAAGTGATCGTATGGAAAAAATTATTTTAATTAAATATGGCGAATTAACTACAAAAAAAGCTAATCGTAATTTATTTATATCTAAAATATATGAACAAATGAAAGATTTGCTTGTTAATTATGATGTTAAAATAATTAAAAATAGAGTAAGAATGTTTATTGAAGTAAAAGATAATGAAATTGATGAAATAGTAAATATTGTTAAAAATATTTTTGGTATTCATCGTATAGTTATTGCCTATAAAGTTAAAACTGATATTAGTGAAATAGAATCTAATGTATTAAATATTGCTAGTAATACTGATTTTAATACTTTTAAAGTTGAAACTGATCGTGCCGATAAATCTTTTCCTATTTCTAGTATGGATTTTTCAAAAAGAATTGGTGGCTTAATTCTAAAGAATATTGAAGGAAAAACCGTTGATGTCCATAATCCAGATTATTTAATGAAAATTGAAATTCGTGAAGATTATACTTATATTTATTCCAAAGAAATTGAAGGACTTGGTGGCTATCCTGTCGGCATTGCTGGTAAAGGACTTCTTATGTTATCAGGTGGTATTGACTCTCCAGTAGCTGGCTATATGGCAATGAAAAGAGGTATTAAACTTGAATGTATCTATTTTGAGTCTCCACCACATACTAGTCCTGCTGCTAAAGAAAAAGTAAAAAAACTAGTTTCTATTTTAAATAATTATCAGTCAAGTATTAAATTACACGTAATAAATTTTACTGAGATTCAAGAAGCTATTTACAAAAATATGAATCCTGAATATATGATTACAATTATGAGACGTATGATGTATCGTATTAGCGAAAAAGTAATGCGTGAAAGAAATTGTTTAGTTTTAGTAAATGGTGAATCTGTTGGTCAAGTGGCTAGTCAAACATTAACTAGCATGCAGGTTATTAATAGTGTAACCAATATTCCGGTAATTAGACCAGTTGCCTGCTTAGATAAATTAGAAATAATTGACATTGCTAAAAAAATAAATACTTATGAAACATCTATTTTACCTTATGAAGATTGCTGTACTATCTTTTTACCAAAACATCCTGTTATTAATCCTAAAATTGATAAAGCAATCGAGTATGAAAGTTGCATTGATTATGAAGAAATGATAAATAGAGCCATTAAAAATAGAGAAGTAATTAATATTGAGCTAAATAAAAAAGAATTTAATTTTTAAATTGAAAAAATTACCAACTGAAATTTAGTATTAAAATTCTAATATTTCACAACCTATTATTGTAGGAGGTGAATATAATGAATAATAGTTCAAATACAAACAAACTAGTTGTTCCAGGAGCAAAACAAGCTATCGAAAGAATGAAATATGAAATAGCTAACGAATTTGGTGTTAATTTAGGACCAGATGCTACTTCAAGAGCAAACGGATCAGTTGGTGGCGAAATCACTAAGAGATTAGTTAAATTAGGACAAAATCAATTAAGTGGTTCTTACCAAAACAAATAAGTTAATTTAAAGAATAGATAAAAAGTTTCTATTCTTTTTCTTTACAACTTTTTGGGTTTATCGTATAATAATCATTCGAAGTGATTTTTATGAATGACATAAACAAAAATAATCAATCATTAAATATTATTGATATAAAAAAGGAAGCTGAAAAAAACATTACAAAATTTAATAATAGTGTTATTAAACGCATTGAAGCTATTTCTAAATTTAAAAAAATGATTTAGATAAACTTTAGATGATTGTCAAGATTTATCAGAATTAGAAGGGTATACTAATGCTCTAAAAAATAGAATGATTGAAAATGAAATGCTAATTGACAAATTTTTATATCAAAAAGATCTAACCAAAAAAGATATTATTGATGAAAACATCATGAATATTTATTTAGTATCTAATGGTGCGTTTTTATTTACGTGGCTATTATCGCAAAACTCATTTGATTTTTTAAAGAATTTTCTTATTATTACATTGATAGGTATTACTAGTTTTGATATTAATTTAAGATATTTCAGTTCTGAAAAACATAAGAAACAATTAGAAGATAATATTAAACTTCTAAAAAATGCTATAGAGATTAATAAGTATGATATTACCACTTTTAATAAATTTCGTGAATTATATATTAAAGAATTATCATTTGAAGCTCAAAAATTAGTTGAAATAACAAAAAAATAATGATAAAGATGAAAATTATAATAGAATTAAAACTTTTCTTAAAGGATTAAATATTGGTTTTGTTTTAGAAGAAGAACCAATTAAAACGAAAATAAAGAAAAAAAGATAAATAATATTTAGATAAAATAAATATTATTTTTTACTCAAATGAAAAGTTAAATTTCAGATGATATGTAAAAATCAAATTTGCAAGAGAAAATGGCAGTTTTTGATAAAAATACTACCATTTTTCTTTATAA
>CADAMI010000038.1 GCA_902788975.1 uncultured Erysipelotrichaceae bacterium
AATGATAAACTAAGTGACGAGTATTTAATACTTGATAATCATTTATGTATTGGTAATTTTGGGGGATATCCAAGTATTACGATTCCTAGTGGCTTTATTAATAATATGCCTATAGGTATCAATATTACTGGTAGGGTAAAAGAAGATGATGTTGTATTAAACATAGCTAATATGCTTGAAAGTACAATGGAATATAAAGATCAGATTGCTAAGGAGGAATTATAATGTATAAGACAGTAATTGGATTAGAAGTTCACTGTGAACTTAAATCTAATAGTAAGAATTTCTCAAGTGCTAGAAATGGTTTTTCAGATATTCCTAATAGTAATGTATCAGTGGTAGATATGGGAATGCCGGGAATACTTCCTGTTGTTAATAAGGGAGCAGTAAGAAACTCTATTAAGATGGCTTTAGCTATGAATTGTAATATTCCCGAATATTTAACATTTGAAAGAAAGAATTATTTTTATCCTGATTTACCTAAAGGATATCAAATTACACAATTTAAACATCCGATTGGAACTGATGGGTATGTTAATGTTTTTGCTAATGGAGAAGAGAAAAAAATATTAATACACGATACCCATTTGGAAGAAGATACGGCTAGTATGGATCACTATAATGACTATTCTTTGTTAGATTATAATAGATGTGGAGTACCACTACTCGAGACGGTTACAGAGCCTTGTATTAATTCAGCTGATGAAGCGGTAGCATTTTTGGAAAGCCTTAGAAGTATTTTCTTATATACGGATACATCATATGCGAGAAGTGATAAAGGACAGATTAGATGTGATGTTAACGTATCTTTAATGAAAGAAGATGCAACTGAATTAGGAACAAGAGTGGAAATTAAAAATATAAATTCATTTAGTGGAGTTAAGGAAGCAATTTTATGTGAAGTAGCTAGACAAACTGAAATACTTAATAATGGGGAAGTAATTCTTCAAGAAACAAGAAGATATGATGAAGGATTAAATCAAACATTTACAATGCGTAGTAAAGAAGATGCCATCGACTATAGATATTTTACAGATCCGAATTTACCACCTATTAAGATAGATAACGAATGGGTGAAAGAAATAAAAAATGAGATACCTAAACTACATAATGAAAGATTTAAAATATATACAAAAGAATATAATGTTAATGAAAAAGATGCATATACTATTGTTAGAGATAAGAATGTATCAGATTTTTATGAAGAATGTATTATGTTACTAAATGAACCAGTACTTATATCTAATTGGTTAACTGGAGATGTAATGAAATATCTTAATAAAGATAGTTTAACTATTATGGATTCTAAATTAACTCCGAAAATGCTTACTGATTTAATTAAGATGATTAAAGATGGTAAGATTAATGGTAAACAGGGAAAAGAAGTCTTAGAAAAAATGATGGATACTGGTAAAGACGCTAATGTAATTGTATCAGAACTTGGATTAACGCAAATTAGTAATGAAGATGAAATAAGAGAAATTATTTTATCTATTCTTGAAAAAAATAAGAATTTAGTTGATGACTATAAAAATGGTAAAAATGTTTTTGGATATATTGTTGGTTTAATAATGAAGAGTACTGGTGGTAAAACTAATCCAGTTATTACTTCTAAAGTATTAAGGGAAGAATTAGAAAAACTTTAATTACTATTGTAAAAAAGGCATTTTCATGATATTATGTATATAGATGAAGGAAACTTCATACAATAAAAAAGAGGAACATTTGATTTTGCAAGTGAATGTCGCCTCTATGAAATGAGTTTTAAACTCTATCAATGATTGGACACTCTATCAATGCTGAAGAGTGTCTATTTTTTTATAACTAATACCAAGAAGGTAAGAAGTGATAAAATGATACAGATGTATCTACATAGTTTAATTATATAAACTCGTTTCTTCATCAATACCTACCTCCTTTCTTTTGCAAGATTGGAGGACGACACTCACATCAAATATTCCTAAAATAATTATAACAAACTTTTGTTCTACAATCAATATAATGTTTGAAAAAACGAATAATTTTATTAAAATAATAAAGATGTTATTCTTATTTAGTAAGAAGTTGCATAAGATATTATATATGTTGCATTTTTGTTGACAGAAATTTGACAATTTTATAATTATTTGGTATAATTATTTTCGATTGATGGCACATTATTCTAGTCAATTGATTCGTTAGGAAGACGGGGATAAAAGACCGTTAAAGAGCATATCTGTGAAACCGCTTGTGTTTGCTTTGGATGCCCAATCTAGGGTGAATGCTGGCGATGAGAATAGTGGATAGAATGTAATGGCATATATTTAATTCCATTATTCGTGGAGACCTAGATTTGTGATATTTATTACGAACTGGGATTAAACCTATATGGTGGCGAATAGTTACCTATAGTGTAGCTTGTCTTGAGTGAAGGCTTTGGGATTGGCATTAGGTATTAATGTATTTGGCCAAATATATTAACTACTATACCATGAAATTACCTTTGCAAAAGAGTACTAATAACGATGCGTTGGTGAGGAAATCTCCTAGAGTGCGTTATGATATGGGATTGCAGTGGGATCTAAGTGGCAATCAAGTCGTATGATGTGGAAACACCGTACTGTCTTCTTTAAAGGGGAACCGCAATACTGGTAACGGTATGTAGAAGATAGGGAAAACCTACTTGACCTAAGTCTCAAAGTTAATCATATCTATAAGCCATTAGTTTTTTTATGGAGGAAGTTATGAAGAAAAGCAATAATAAATGGATACTTATTGTGACACTATTAGCGTTTGGATTATCACTTTTAATGTCTTTTGTGGCAGGAATAATCTTAAAAAATGTTACATTAATAGTCTCTATTTTAGTTACTTTTCTTTTCGTTTTATTGGGAATTATCTTCGATATAATTGGAGTGGCTGTTACTAGCGGTGATGAGGTGGCGTTTCATTCGATGAGTGCCAGAAGAGTACGCGGTGGCAAAGCGGGAGTTATGCTTGTTAGGAATGCTTCAAAAGTATCGAGTATTTGTTGCGATGTCGTCGGTGATATTTGTGGTATTATTTCCGGTAGTGCAGGAGTAACAATCGTAGCTTTAATTATAAAATTAACTAATATAAATGAATTATTGATATCACTTATTGTAACAGCTTTGATATCAGCACTTACAATTGGTGGAAAAGCAATGGGTAAAAGTATGGCAATTAATAAAAGTACAGAAGTAATTACCATAGTTGCTAAGATATTATCATTATTTAGTAAAAAGTAGCATAAAATACTGTTAAATAGCAGTATTTTTTCTTTAATATAAATTTGTTAAAAGTAAAAAAATGTTTGACAAATAAAGGCTGTTGTGTTATTATAGAAAACGATTTTCGTTAAGGGGGAATTATAATGTACGAAGATAACAGAAGATTTAGTTGGACAAGTTTATTTATTAAGATAATTATTGTAGTTATATTTATATTATTTACAATATGGCTATTATCATTATCAATGAAAAATACTACAAAGGGAATGTCTGACTCATTAAACATTCTTACTGATAACATTTTTAAAGAGAATATCGATAGAATGAAGGAAGTAGGAAAAGAATATTTTACAACAGAGAGATTACCTGAAAAAATTGGAGAAGTAAAAACTCTAACACTTGAAGAAATGTACAAGAAGAATTTGATACTTGAAGTTAAAGATAAGAATGGTAAAGCATGTTCTGCTAAAAATTCTTATGTAGCTGTTGAAAAAATGGAAACTGAGTATCAAATGAAAGTATATCTAGAATGCGGTAGTGAAAAAGATTTCATAAAAGTAATTATGGGTTGCTACAACTACTGTAATACAGATATATGTGAAAAGAAAGAATCAAAAGAGATTACTGATCAAGCTATAGAATATCAATATAGTAAAACAACTGGTGGTTCTTGGGGACCATGGGGTGCTTGGAGTGATTGGTCTACGGTTGAAGTATCTAAGAACAATTATAGAGATGTTGAAACTAAGGTTGTTAATGAACAATATAGTTATGATAAGGGAATTAAAGAAAGAAAATATACTGGTGAATCTGCTTGTGTTCAAATCGATGGATATACTTTAATAAAAGATGAAAATGGTGTATGTACTTATACCACTAATGGCATAGTTAAGGAGAATCCAACATGTCCAAGTGTATCAGGATATACATTTAAATCAAGAGATGGCTTTAATTGTACTTATACACAGACTAATCCAAGTAAAACAAATCCAGTATGTCCAACATTAGATGGATATTCAAATCCTGTTAGAGATGGATTTAGTTGTACTTATAGTAAACAAGAAACTGTTTATGTAGATCCAATATGTCCAACTGTATCAGATTTTGAAAATACAGGAAGAGATAATTTTACTTGTAATTATATGAAATCATATCAAGTAGCAGTTGGTACAAAGATTGTATCATCATGTACAGGATGTGCTAAAGAAGTGATTACGGTTTACGAAACTAGATATGATTATACGACTAAGACAGCAATATGTCCTGAAGGACATGATAGAAGTGGTAATATATGTGCTAAAGCCGCTACATTAACTGAAACAAGAACAGCAATATGTCCTGAAGGATATTCTAAATCTGGAAGTGATTGTGTTAAATATGATACAATTACAAAGAATGCAACATGTAAAGATGGATATACAAAATCTGGAACTGATTGCATTAAAAATGAAATGAGAACAGTAACTAAAGATGCAGTATGTGCTGCTGGTGAAGAAATGCTTAATGGTAAGTGTTACAAAGTTCAAACATCTACTGTTAAAGTAATTGGTTATAGAGATGTAACATACTATAGATATAGACTTAGAAGTTATACTGGTGGAACTACTGATTATAAATGGAGTTCATCAAATAATGATAGAAGTTTATTAGACGCTGGTTATAGATTAACTGGTAAAACTAGAAATAAAGAAGTAGGGGGAAAATAATATGAACAATGATATTTTTCAACAAATAGAAAAAAGATTAGAACAAGAAGAAGCAAAACGTAATGATGCCTTAATTGAAAAAGAAATAGCTGATGATATGAAGTCAGAAGCAATAAAAAAAGAAAAACAATCAAAAGCTGTAATAAGAGAACTAAATATGGCTAAATCACATGCTGAAAAAGCTCAAATATTGATGGAAGACAAAACTGAAGAAACTGGTGTTGAAGTAGAAGATGAAACTCCAATTGATGAAGAAACAATAAGAGTTAAAGAAGAAAAGAAAAAATCTGGTGGATTTGTAACAGGATTATTTGTTGGAGCAACAGCACTTGCTATTTTAGCTGGTTCGGTTAAATTATATAAAGAATCAAAAACTGGTGATGTTAGAACAACGGCATCTACAATTGGTATGAATGATTCAGTTAATGATGAACCAGAAAATAATAATCAAGTTGAAGAAACTGGTTATAGTTATAATTATGGTAATAATGTAGTTGTTGTTGATGATACTGAATATGTTCCATTAACTACTGAAGCATTTGAAAACTTGACTACTGAAACAATTAATACATTAAGAGGTTATGGATTAACTGTTAGTGATGAAGATATTGTTAAATACGTAATGATTAGAAACATTGATAAATTAAGACAAGATAATAATGAATTAATTAGTCAAATAGTTGGAGATCAAGATCCAACCGAAGTATTTGCAGATGCTGACAATGTTATTGATGCGATTATGACATATAACTTATTATATTTTGATGCAAATCATAATACTGATGGATTTATTAGTTCTTCTGTAGGAATATTCGATGAAACTCAAAAAGCTAGAGCACTTGAAATTGAAAGAAGAGTATTTGAAATTGGTACTTATTATCAAGATGAAGAAAAATATAATGAATTAACATATGCTTTACTTAGAGATATGATTGATCCATCAAATGAAATATCTGAACTTGAAGATGGTGTTAGTTATGGTGTAGAATGGATTAATATGTATATGGTTCGTTCAACATTTGGAACAAATAGATATATCAAATTAAATGATACTAACGCTGATATGATTAAATACTATGTATCATTTGCTGGTGATGGTGAAGAATATGAAATGAATGCACTAGTAAATGGTAATGTTAGAAATATTAATGTATTACTAGAAGAATGTACTAAAGGAAAAATACTTACAAGATAGTGAAAAAAGCCTATAAAAATGGCTTTTTTTTCTTGCTTAAAAATGATATAATTGATGTAGATGAGTATGAAGAAGATTATTAAGATATTTATTAGTGTATTAATTATTATATTTATATTTG
Source organism: uncultured Erysipelotrichaceae bacterium (assembly GCA_902788975.1). Classification (GTDB taxonomy): domain Bacteria; phylum Bacillota_I; class Bacilli_A; order RF39; family UBA660; genus RUG705. The sequence continues at coordinate 6,253 of CADAMI010000038.1, forward strand.
TTTTATATATGGATTATAATGATAAAAGATATGAAGATAGATTAAAAAATAAGATAATTAATAATACTGATGTTAAAGAAATTGAATATATTAATTATTATGATAGTTATTATATTGTTATGGATATGGAAAATATATATGTACTTGATAATAAATATATAGAATTATTAAAGATAGATAAGATATTAATACATGAAAATAAGAAAAAGTATGATATGATATATAAAGATGGCATGGTTATGTATATGAATGATTATTATAAAGGTAAGTTGCTTGTGTATGAATACTATGATTTATATACATATGAACTTTATGATAGGGTTTTAGTTGGAGGTAATTATGAATAATGTTATTAATTTGATTAAAGGCAAACCTTTATTTATTCCTAGAATATTACTTAGTAATTATAAAATGTTAGGAATTACGGATGAAGAATTAATAATTATTACGATAATTATGAATTATGGGGATAAAGTTGTATATGATCCAGAAATGTTTGCTAAGGAGATAAATGGTAATAAAAGGAATATAATGATGATTATAGATAATTTATGTGATAAAAATATTTTGTCTTTAGTAATTGAAAAAAATAATAAAAAGACTTATGAATATATATCACTAGATTTACTATATGAAAAACTTGGTAATATTATTATAGGACAGGAAGAAGAAAAAGAAATTGATAATTCGATATTTAGTGTATTTGAAAGTGAACTAGGAAGAACGTTATCACCAATGGAATATGAAAAAATTAAAGAGTGGATTACGAGTGGGAACTCTAATGAAATGATTTCGTTAGCACTTAGAGAAGCAGTAATGAACGGAGTTAATAATTTAAATTACATTGATAGTATTCTTAATAATTGGCGAAAAAAGGGATATAAAAATAAGAGTGATATTTTAAAAGAAAAAGAGAATTATCGTACAAAGAAAGAAAAAGCACAAATTTTTGATACGGATTGGTTAAATGAATAAGGAAATATTTGATTATTTAGATAGGTTGTATCCAGATCCTAAGTGTGAACTTAATTATAATAAAGATTATGAATTATTAATTGCGGTTATGCTTAGTGCTCAAACAACTGATAAAAGAGTTAATAAAGTAACAGAAGTGTTATTTAATAAATTTAAATCAATTAAAGAACTAAGTGAAGCTAATATTAATGATATTGAAAATATTATAAAAGAGATAGGTACTTTTAGAAGAAAGGCTATTTATGTTCATGAGATAACAAAAAAACTATCTGATGATGGTTATGATTATGTACCTAATGATAGAAACTATATTGAATCATTACCAGGAGTAGGCCATAAAAGTGCTAATGTCTTTTTATCTAATATCTATAATGAACCAACTATTGCAGTTGATACACATGTATCTAGAGTAAGTAAAAGACTGGGACTTGCTTATAAGAACGATGATGTTGTTATGATTGAGAAGAAATTAATGAAAAAAGTACCTATGGGTAGGTGGAGTAAAACACATCATCAATTAGTTTTATTTGGGAGATATAATTGTAAAGCGGTTAATCCAGATTGTGCTAATTGTGAAATTAAAAAGTATTGTAAATATAAAGGCTAAGCCCTTTTTTTCTATAAAAAAATAGAACATTATGTTCTATTATGCTTCTTTCACTTCTTCAATCGCTTCGGTAGGACATTCTTCAATGGCTTCTTTAGTTATTTCTTCTAAATCGGCTGGTACTTCATCGACAATGCAATTTGCTAGACCATCATCATTAAAATCAAATACTTGACTTTCTGATAGAGCAACACAATTACCACAGCCAATACATTTATCTTGATTAACTTTTGCTTTCATATAAATACCTTCTTTCTTTACTTAATTATAAGTGTAAAGTATTAAAAAATCAACAATTTTTGTTTTAGTTATTAAAAAAATATGATATTATATTTTTGAATAGAGGGTGAAGACTATGAGTAGTCGAATGGATAAATATAAAAATGAAGATAGTATTCCTACCAGAAGCGATAAGAATAAGGATTTATATAAACAGATATATAATGCATACGATGAATTTGAGAATTTGATTGTGCCATCTAATGCAAGAGAAATTAATCCAGGTGATTTAAAAAAAGAAATTACAAGTAGACAAGATTATCGTAAGCAAAAAGATTTAGATGATATTACGAATAATAATACAAATAATTCCGTAATTAGAAAAGAAAAGATAACTCTTGAGCAAAAACAAGAAGAAGAGATTTATGATATAAATGAATTATTAAATAAGGCTACAAGTGATAGTAAAAAACCAGAATTAAATACTCAAGTGCTATCCAACGAGGATTATTTAAAAAGATTAAAACTAGATAATCGAAGAACTAATATTGAACAAGTTAAAGAAATGTACGATGAAATTAAAGAAGAATCAATGGAAGAGGATGAATCTTTAATGAAAACGGCTAATTTATCTTTAGAAATATTATCTGATTTGAAGGGTGATAGTGATAAGACTTTGGTAAGTGCTCCGATAAAAAATGAAGAATTACCAAATGATGTTAAAGATGCGGACTTTTATAGTAATACTTATAAGTTTAGTAAGAAAGATTTTGAAGATAAAGATAATGAAGATGACGATGATGATTTTAATATGGAAGAAAGTGGTAGCGGAAAGTTCTTCTTTAAAATATTAATTTTAATCTTTGGAATAATTTTAGTGATTTTGATTTTAGTTTATTTTATAAATTATTTTAATAGAGTTTAATTATCAACTATTTGGTTGATAATTTTTTTGTCAAATAGACTTGCGTTTTCGTGTATAATTTATTGAAAGAGATAGAAATTTATGTTATGATAAGTCTAGGGTGATAGGAATGGAAGAAGAACTTAAGAGAATTTACGAATATTCACTTGAAGAGATAATGGAAGAGAGGTTTGGTAAATACTCAAAATATATTATCCAAGATAGAGCTATTCCTGATGTAAGAGATGGATTAAAACCAGTTCAGAGAAGAATTTTATTCTCAATGTATAAAGAAAAAAATACGTATGATAAACCTTATAAGAAATCGGCTAGAGCAGTCGGGGATGTTATGGGGAAATATCATCCACATGGTGATTCTTCAATATATGATGCGATAGTACGTATGAGTCAAGATTGGAAAATGCGTGAACCATTTGTTGATATGCAGGGTAATAATGGTTCAATCGATGGAGATTCAGCAGCAGCTAGTCGTTATACGGAAGCAAGATTATCAAAGATTAGTAATGAAATGCTTAGAGATATTGATAAAGATACGGTTGTATTTGCACCAAACTATGATGATACATTGTTAGAACCAACAGTTTTACCTTGTAGGTTTCCTAATCTGTTAGTTAATGGAACAACGGGTATTTCGGCAGGATATGCAACAAATATTCCACCGCATAATTTAGGAGAAGTAATCGATGCAACAATATATCGTATAGATAACCCTAATAGTAGACTTGATACGTTATTAAATTTTGTTAAAGGCCCTGACTTTCCAACGGGTGGACAAGCAATTGGAGCCGCTGGTATTCATGAAGCTTATGAAACTGGCCGTGGAAAAATTACGATTCGTAGTAAATTATCAGTTGAGAAAAATAAGATTGTTATAACAGAAATTCCTTATGAAGTTAATAAGCAATTATTGGTTAAAAAAATAGATGAAATAAGGATTGATAAGAAAATAGATGGCATTGTTGAAGTAAGAGATGAATCTGATAAGAGTGGCCTTCAGATTACAATTGATTTAAAGAAAGATGCAAATGCGAAGAATATCTTAAATTATTTATATAAAAATACAGAATTACAAATAAGTTATAACTATAATATGATAGCAATAGTTAATCGTAGACCAATGCAACTTGGATTAATTCCAATATTGGATGCATATATTGCACATCAAAGAGAAGTAGTAACTAAAAGAAGTAATTTTGATTTAGCCCATGCGAAAAAGAGATATCATATTGTTGAAGGATTAATTAAAGCTATTTCAATATTAGATGAAGTAATTAAGACAATTAGAGGTAGTAAAAATAAAGTTGATGCAATTCAAAATTTAATTACTAAATATGATTTTTCGGAAGAACAGGCAACAGAAATTGTTAACTTACAATTATATAGGTTAACTAATACAGATATAGTTATTTTACAGGAAGAAAAAAATAATTTGGAAAAAATTATGGAAATGCTTGAAGGAATACTTGCTAGTCCGGAAAAATTAAATTTAGTTATTAAAGAAGAACTTAAGAAAATTAAGAAAGAATATGCTACTCCTAGAAAAACCGAAATTATTGATGAAGTTGAGGAAATCAAGATAGATACGACTAGTATGATTCCTAAAGAGGATGCAGTAGTTGTTGTTACGCATGATGGTTATGTTAAAAGAGTTAGCGTAAGGGCATATGAAGCGAATACTGAAGAAACTGGACTTAAAGATGGGGATCATGTAATTGGTTTATATAATAT
>CADAMI010000039.1 GCA_902788975.1 uncultured Erysipelotrichaceae bacterium
CCGATAATGTTACCGAAGAAGATTTTTAAAATGCGTGGCACGTTTTGTTTACAAAGTAAATGAAAGTGGCGATAGCAATTTAAAAATTAATACTTTATGAAGTTTTAACCATTATGAAGTTTTGGTTATTACGGAATAAAGTAAACGGATTCTAAGGTATTAAACCTTAGCCCACTGGATATTTTGTATGTTCGGCGTACAAAATTCCTAGGGGGTTAGAAATTTTGGATGAACAAAATGGCCACTCTAGTGGTCACTTCTAGAAAGGAGGAAACTTATGTCAGAACTTGCTTATTCATTGCATTTAGGTAGTGATAAAAATAGAAAAAACATATCTAAACAAAATGGTAAAAATAATTTAAGTGGAACAACATCTTTACCAAATAATGCTATACAAAATGTAAGACAATTATCAAAAGTAGATAAACATAATTATAGAAAATATGATGATAATCAAGAACTAATAGAAATAGTTAGAGGTACTTCTTCTCCACTTGATGATGTAAAAGAATTATATTTAAGTGAGTTTGAAGAAGTAAGACTAGAATATAATTCTAAACAAACTAGACCTAGTAGAATGATAGATAATTATTTTGAAAATGTTTCTAATAACGAGAAAAAAGATCTTGCTTGTGAAATTATTCTTGAACTTGGAGATAAAGAATATTGGGATACTAAAGATGAAAACTTTAAAAAGAAAATGTCAGAAGTTTATAAGAAACAAGTTGATGATTTAGAATTATTAGTTCCTAATTTTAAAGTAGCTAGTGCGATTATTCATTATGATGAAACAAGTCCACATTTACATATTGTTGGTGTTCCAATTAAATACAAGAATAAAAATGGCATGGAAAAACAAGTTGGTAAATCTGATGTCTTTACAAAAGAATCTTTAATACGATTACAAGATAAAATGCGAACCCTATGTATTGAAGAATTTAATCAAGTATATAGTTTAGATTCTTCTTTGAAGCAAAAACAAAAAGGTAGAAATAGGGATATTCATGTATCTGATATGGATAATTATATAGAAATAAAAAAACAAATTGAAAAAAATACTGAAAACTTAAAACAAGCAAATAAAAAATCAATTGAATTAAAAAATAATTCAAAGAATATAAAAGATAAAATTGATAAGTTAAAAACATCTAGATTAAATAAAGATAATTATATTTTATCAAAAGAAGATAAAGATTCTTTTATCAACTTTATCGAACAAATAGATAATACTAGTAAAGAATACGATAAAATACAAACTCTATCTAATACATTAGTTAATGCTCATGAACAATTAAAAGATAAGAATAATAAGCTTAAAACTCTTATCGAAAATAATGAAGCACTTAATTTAAAAGTTAAAACCTTAAATAATACTATTAAAGAGAAAGACAATGAAATATCATTTTTAAAATTCAAAATAAATAATTTAAAAAATACCCTTGAATATTGGAAAGATAAGTTTGAAAAGTTAATTTCTTTCTTACATGATAAACTTCATAGTTGGTATGATAAAGATGATAAATATATTGATGTTGTTAATGATATGTATGATGATAATATTTTGGATGATGATGATATTGACGAACTAGATTTAAGCAAAGAAAAAGATGATTTTGAGAGATAACAAATAAAAAGGTGAATTTTTAAATATTAATATCTTTGCCAATTTCGATATTTATCGTTGATTCAATAATTTTATTGTTTGTGGTTAATATGATATTGATGAATATGAAATTAATAAAAATATAAATATATAAATAATAAAACGAAAAAGCCAAAAATATGTTAGAATAAATATATAGGTGATTTAATGAAAAGACTTTTACAAATTAGTTTAGACACATTATTAGCATCTACTCTGCCAATAGTAATGTGGTTATTATTAGGATTTATTATCGATAAAGATATAGCAAATGTATTTTCTTTAACATATCCCATACAATTCTTATATATGATATTTATTACTTTATTTGCAGTTGGACCGAATATAACTTCTAAAAAAGAAAAAAAAAATAATATAGTTTATTCAAATATAGTTTTTAGTAGTATTTTAGTCGGAATTATAACTATAATATTATGTTTTAATGTTGATTTTTATATAAAGATAATGAGTATGGATAAAAATATTTATCATAGTTTTTGCTTATATTCTATTGTATTAATGTATTATAATTTTATCTTACAATTATTACTTCAAAAAATGTATTATGATAATAAGAATAGCAAAGCAAACAAAACCAGTCTATTATTTAATTTAACAAATTTTTCTTTAATAATTATTTTATCTATTTTATTTAATGATTCAATCTCTATTGTTACAACATTGATAGTAGATTTTTTGATTTTAGCATTCTTATTTATAAATAACATTAAAAAATTTACTTTTGAATTAAAACTTAAAGATAATATTAAGTATACATCATTTGGATTATTAAAAGATATTAGTTTTTTATTGATATATGGCATTGGATTTGGAAATAGTTTTTCTTATGGCGAAAAGTATTTGACTGCCATTAATTTTGAAGGATTAACTACTGATGCTCAGTGGGATATGCTATCATCAGTTGATACAGCATCAAAAATAGATATTAGCGAGAATAAATTTAACTATAAAAAATCATTAAAAGATTCATATAAATTATTAGCGTTGCTTATAGGTAGTATTTTGATAATGAATTTAACTTTATATTGGTATTTTAAACCTCATATTAAAACATTATTAATAATCTTATTTGTTCAAATTATTGATATGTTATTTGATCCAATGAAAACAATGAAATTAAATTATCTACAAATAAATGATAATTCAAGTAAACATAATATAGCTTACATTGTATCGAGAATTGGAAGATTTTTATGTTCATTTATACCAAGTGCTTTTTGTACATACATAGGTCAAATATTCTCAATGATATATCTATATATTTATTCTAAAATTCAATGTAAAAAAGTCAAATTATTTGATTTAAAATAGGTATTAATATAAAATAATGAAGGAGAAATTTATGAATATATAAATAAAACAACTTATTAATATAGATGAAACGATTTTAAATACTATAACAACATGGATGTATAATTGGTGGGGCAAAAAAGATTGGATACATTGAGAAGATAAGATAATAAAACAGCATGTTATATGAATTAAACATGCTGTTTTAAACTTTGCTTATTTTAAATCATTTTGATTGTTGAATCTTTTGAAATACACCTAGTTTTTCTGATAAACTAATAAATAAATTATTATCTTATAACATTCTAACTATTTCTTTTATTAAAATAATTAGGATTTAATGATAATCTTTTTGCTCTACTTACTTTTCTCTCATCACTTACTTCGATATCACGTATAAAATGAAGTGCAACTTTTAAATATTTTACTGCAGTTTCATTATCAATATCGGGATGTGCTTCCTTTATTTTCAAATATATAGCTTTTGCCAAGCCTAAGTCACAAAACAATTTAGCATTAGTACCACCTAAGGAACAACGATTTTTTAGAAAATCATACATTATTCTTTCATCTAGTTTTAATTCATCTGGTTTATTATACAATTCCATTAAATAGAAAACTCTTTCATTTAATCCACATTTTACACAACCATGATAATTATATGATCGACCCTCAAGCCGCAATTAAAGCAAAGAAGAATTAAAATGATAAAAATTAAGTTGAAATATACTTAATTTTTTATTGTTTGGTATGTTATAAATATGATACAAAACACACAAAAGGTGAAGATTTATTAATGAATGGGAACAAATAAGAGAAAAATAGAGGTATTTATGATGCAATTAAATTAATAAGTTTATTTTGCCGTTGATTTTTAGTAAGAAAAAATAATATTTGCAATTTTTATAGATATATGATATCATATGTGCTCGAAAGGAGAAAGTATCATGGGTGAATCAGAAGTTTTTAGGGATGAAGTATTATCGTGGTATAGTGATGAAATCTTAAATTGGTTAGATGGTATGAATGATGATCAAAAAGTTGGGTTTTTACTTAACTTCCGTGAATACACAGGAATTAAATTAAGCGAGAATATTATATTTGATAAATTACAAGCTGGTGATTATATGCCAAAAATGTTATCGGAAAAGAAAAAAATATTAAAAAGAATAAAATCTTTCATTATTTCCGATAGTATCTTTTCTTTGGTAAGCGGTTTTACCCTTGCAAATATTAGTTCTAAGGATTTCTCAGAATTATTATCTAAATACAGTTTAGAACCGACGAAACAATTATTATTATCACTCGGTTATGCATTGCCAATTGATCTTACATTTGCTTGTACATTATGTATCTTTTATTATTTGTGGCATCATTATTTATGTTGTAAAACAATCGGTAACTATCAAAAACTATTAGATAATCACAAACAATATATTTTAAAAAAATAGATTAATTAAGTACAAAAATTGATAAGTATAAATCAATAATTGAGAAAAAAGAAAAGAAGTATGGACAATGTAAAACAATATTGATTAGAAAAATTGCTGATAAAGATTCAGTTATCGACTTTATCGAACAGGTAGATAATACTAGCAAAGAATATGATAAAATACAAACTCTATCTAATACACTAGTTAATGCACATGAACAATTAAAAGATAAGAACAATAAAATTAAAACTTTTACCGAAAATAATGAAGCACTTAATTTAAGAGTTAAAACTTTAAATGATATAATTAAAGAAAAAGATAATGAAATATCATTTTTAAAATCTAAAATACATGATTTAAAGAACACTTTAGATTATTGGAAAGATAAATTTAGTAAGTTAATATCTTTCTTACACGATAAACTACATAGTTGGTATGATAAAGATAATAAATATATTGATGTTGTAAATGATATGTATGAAGATAATGTATTAGATGATGATGACATTGAAGAATTAGATTTAAGCAAAGAAAAAGATGATTTGGAGCGTTAGATTTGACAAAAAAAACATTATATGCTATCATATAGGGCAACCGAAAGGGGGAAAATTTATGATAGATAATTTTGGAAAAGGTGGTTTTGGACTAGATCAATTTACTGAATTAATACCTACTGAACCTAGCGAAGCTGATCGTGAACAAACTAAAAGAATTTTAGAAGCTAAAAGACGTGAGCTTGAAAAATATTTAATAGAACATCCTGAAGTAGTAGCAGTACACTCTGTACCACAACCAAAGGGTACTTTTCATGGTCGTGTTTACGGAGAGACATATTTAGATGAAAATGGTTCTAAAAATATGAGACTTCGTATAAAATAATTGCAATTATTGTTGCAATTTTTTTATTATAATAAATTTGATATAATATTAATTAGCGAGGTGATATTATGTCTTATAAATTAGCATACTTAAGAATTGAAAATGGTAAAAAATTGTTAAAAGTTGAAAAAGATATTTTATTAGAAGACTATAATGTAATAAAAGAAGCAAATCAAGTAATTGGTAAATTCAATGTTTTTTGCGATTATTATTATATGCTTGAGCAATCGTTAAATGATGTATTGCAATATATATTGAAAGTTAGTGATAGAAATTATAAATTGGATTCTCCAATAAAAAAACATTTCACTATCATGGAATTAAATAGATTGTTTACTAATTTTACTAATATGTTTAATAATTATTTAAGCTATTACGAAGTCGATATTAAAGATGTTTTTGGTGAAAATTCTGAAGAATTTAAAGAAATTAAGAAAATTGAAAACAATTTTTTTGATAATAATTTTGAATATAAATTAATATATAATTTGAGGAACTACTCAGATCACTATAAAATACCAATTACATCATTAAAAGATAATGCAAATAATTCTAAAAGATATTTTTATATAACTAAAGATTCACTATTAGATTGGAAGAAGATAAATAAACATTTAAAACCAGACATTGAGTCACTAGATAATGATATTGATGTTCTTGAACTTTTAAACAAAATGAAAAAAATAATATATGAATTACATAAAAAATTTGCAATGATAAATAATCATGATGTTTTAGCATCTTATACATATTTAAAAAAATATTTTAAGATTAATGAAACTCCTTATATTATAGAAGTTAAAAATGAAAAAGAATTCAAAGAAGGAAAATTTAAAATTGAGACATTATTTGATGAAGTTGGTATTGTTGGTTATAATATTCTTAATATGGGATTTATTTCATATGGCAGCTATAAAAAAGATGAAGGATTTTTCTTTTTTGATCCATTTAATATGATGTTTACAAAAGAGCAAAAAGAAAAATTAAAATTAGAATAAAAAAATGTTACAACAACAGTTTTCTATGTTATAATATTTTTAGTGATTAGTTGTTTATCAACTATTCCTAAGGTTTCGGATATACTATTTGTCCGTACCATTTTAAAAAAACACTTGAACGACAAAGTTCAAGTTTTTTATTTTTTAATTATCTTTTTAGATTTTAATTCTTCAATCAACTTATCTAAATCATTATTAATTGTATCATTTATACCATTATATTCAAATGTTACTTTAAATTCATCCTTCTTTAAAGCATTATATTTTTTTACATTATCATTAAATTCAATTAATTTTTCAATTTGAAATTCGTTACAATCTTCTGGATAATATATAATTGTTGGTCCGTTTAAGACTGATGCCATACGAATAAAGATACAACCATATTCCAGTGGAATAATATCACCAAAATCGCCATTTACTTGACCAAAATCGATATGTTTATCAGAAATACTATCAAATATATCCTGAGCGACCTTTCTATGGCTTAATCCACCTAATGCTTTTCCTTTTATAACTTCATTTTTGGTAATTATAATAACCATTCCATCATTTACATTATTAAGTTTAAGTCCATCTTCATAAAATTGACCAGTATCATTATTTAATCTTTTTATTTCTACTTGTTTTTGTAACTCAATCATTTTTTCTCTTTTTTCTTTAAGAGATTTAATAGTTTCAGTAAATTTACTCATATATCCACTTCCTTTATCTAATAATATTATAACATAAAAAATAATATAATCTTTATATTTATAACTATTAATGTTATAATTAACTTATAGTTAGGGGGAATACTATGAATAATAACATTAATCTAAACCTATATAAAGATTTCTATGCTGTAAGTATCTACGGTAGTTTAGCTAAAGCTGCTGAATATACTTATACATCAGCTCCTGCTATAAGTAAATCAATTAAAAAATTAGAGTCAGTATTAAATAGAAAATTATTTTATCGTAAACCTAGTGGCATGGAATTAACTCCCCATGGCAAAGAATTATTATATTATGTTGAAAAATCATTTAATAATCTTTTAATTGCTGAAAGAAATATGTTAGAAACCGATAATCTTGAAAGAGGAAAACTAGTTATTGGTATGCCCTCTAATATTGGATCTTTCTTCTTGTTTGATAAAATAATTGATTTTCATAATAAATATCCCAGTATTGAAATAACTATTATTACTGGTACTACTACTAAATTAATTGAACTATTAGAAACACATCAAGTTGATTTTGTAATTGATTCAGCTCCTATAAATATTGAATTAGATGAAGGATTTAAAATAAAAGAATTAGCAGAAGTTAATTGTGCTTTTATAACTAATAAAGATAGTAAAGATATAAATATAAATTCTATCAAAGATTTAAAAGATAAACAATTAATTCTTCCCATAAAAGGAACTGCTAATAGAAAAGATTTAGATGAAATATTTAATAAGTATAAATTAAATAAATTAAATGCTCTTAATTTACATACTAGCGAAATGATTATATCAGCTGTAAAAAAGAATTTAGGTATTGGTTATGTTATTGAAAATTTGGTTACTAATGATAATAATATTAAAGTATTAAAAATAAAAGAAAAATTACCAACGATAAAAATAATGCTAATATATAATGAAAAATATTTACCGAAAGCTCCCAGAAAGTTTATTAATACTTATATTGATAAAGACATTAACTTTTAGTTAATGATGAATTGAAAAACAAGTAATTTTCGCTTACTTGTTTTTATTGTATAGTAAATCTAGGAGAGTAGATAAAATGATAAAGAATATTGGATCGTTTAAAGATCAAACTGATGGTACTATTAAATCAGTATTTGAAATAAATAATAGTAAAATAATTGAAATGAGTATGCTATATAATAAATTAGATAAAGATGTTATATGTGTTCCCACTCATCATTATTGTAACTTAGGTTGTAAGATGTGTCATCTAACTAATAATAAAACAAATAAACCAATGCAAAAAATAAAAATAACAGATTTCATGTATTGTATTATAGATACGATAAAAAAATATAAAACTAATAAAAAGAAATTACTTATATCTTTTATGGGAGTGGGTGAACCACTTCTAAATTTAGAATTAATAGAAAATGTTTTTAAAGAAGAAAATAAAATTAAAGAATTAGGTTATGACTATATCAGCTATGCTATCTCTACGATGATGCCCAATAATAATCTATTAAAATTAAAAGATTTAGTTAATGAATTAAATATACCTATTAAAGTACACTTTTCATTACATACCCCAATTGATAAAAATAGAAAAGAATTAATTCCTAGTACTAATGTAACTATTGAAGAAGCCTTAAATATGTTACTAATATACAGTTATAATGTTAAACAAAATAAAATAATTATGAACAATTATAAACTATTTCATTCAAATAATATACCTATAGAAATACATTATACCTTAATAAAAAATAAAAATGATAGTAATAAAGAATTAAAAGAAATAATTAAATTATTAAAAATATATCAAATACCAATAAAATTCATAAAGTTTAACCCAATAAATAATTTAGAGATAAGTAATAATGAAGAAAAATGGGTAAGTGAAATACATAAAAATATTCCTAATCTAAGAATTAAAACATATTCCCCTCCAGGTAGAGAAGTAGGTAGTTCATGTGGTGAATTTACCAAACATTACTATCTAGAAGAATTAGAAACTAAAGAAGAATTACAAGAATTTAATATCTGGTATAAAAAACATTTAATCAAGAATTAATAATATGCTATAATTAAAGTATAAGGAGTCTATATATGAAGTTTCAAATTAAATTTTGCGTCGATATTTGTCAAATAAAAGAAAGACGAATAAAACATGAAAAAACTAAATTAGAATTATTTAACTTAGAAAGGAAAATGTCTAAGATGACATTTGATAGACAAGTAGGTTTATATGCCTTTAAGTTAGATAAATATGAATTATTATTAAATAATAAACAAGAATCATCTCAACAAGAAATATTAAAATTATATAATGAACTAAAAGAAATGGAAAAAAATCAAAATATCAGAATATATAAATCACTAAGAGAAAAATATCAGTTATTAAAAGAATCATTAAGTGATTATCCAAGAAGTATTAATATCGATTTAAGAAATGAACTAAAAGATATAGAACTTCCTAATATCTATGTCTATCAAGAAGATAAAGATGTATCAATATATAAACATATTATCTTATATAATAATATAACTTCAGAATTAAGTAAAAAGAGAAATATAATAATTTATCCAGAATATCCATTACAATCTAATAGAGAATATAGACATTTCTATAATAAAATAAGCTATAAATACCTAGAAGAACTATCTAAAGACTATAGCTTTAATATAGAAAGGAAAAACCTTAATAAGATTAAAGCAAAAAAAATGTAAAAAATGTAAAAGAAACTATATACATTTTTTTTATTTTATGTTATTATTTTAATGTATGGTAGGTCAGTTATGGCCACCTACAAAGTGTAACATATATCTATTGATATGTGTTAGGATTATTTCCTAGCCTAATGTTTTGGGAACAAACATTATGGCTTATATGATGAAGTTCCCAAGACATTTAACAAAGTTAGGAGGTGAGACAATGGAAAAAAACAATGGAAAGATTATTGCAATCGTTGCTCTAGTTGTTGCTGTTGTCGCATTATCAGTAGGTTTCGCAGCATT
>CADAMI010000040.1 GCA_902788975.1 uncultured Erysipelotrichaceae bacterium
GAGTGTGAAGGTAAGTATATTAAACAATCTGGTGGTCGCGGACAATATGGTCATGTATGGATTAAATTTGAACCAAATCCTGATAAGGGATATGAGTTCGTTGATGCAATTGTTGGTGGAGTAGTTCCTCGTGAATATATTCCAGTAACAGATAAAGGTTTACAAGATGCCATGAAAACAGGAGTTCTTGCAGGATTTCCAATGGTTGATGTTAAGGCTACATTATTTGATGGAAGCTACCACGATGTAGACTCAAGCGAAATGGCATTTAAAGTTGCTGCTTCACTTGCGTTAAAGGAAGCTAAGAATAAATGTAAACCAATACTTCTTGAACCAATTATGAAAGTACAAGTTGTTGTACCTGATGAATACTTAGGAAATGTAATGGGAGATATTACTTCTCGTCGTGGACGTCCTATGGGTCAAGAATCTCGTGGTAATGCACTTGCTATTGATGCAATGGTACCACTATCAGAAATGTTTGGTTATGCAACTTCACTAAGAAGTAATACTCAAGGTCGTGGACAATTTACTATGACTCCAGATCACTTCGAAGAAGTTCCTAAGAACATTGCTGATGAAATTATTAAGAAAAGTGGAAACTAATTGATTAGGGTAGTATACTTAATATATACTTCCCAAAATCATTAGAAAAATTGAAAAAAGTATTGCTATTTTTAGATAAATGATATAAAATTAGAGATGTAGAAAAGAGAGGAGAAATTTAAATGGCAAAAGAAAAATTTGATCGTTCAAAAGAACATGTTAACATTGGTACAATCGGACACGTTGACCATGGTAAAACTACTTTAACAGCTGCTATTTCTACAGTACTTGCTGGTCATAACGGTAATGTTAAAGTTGATTTCGATAATATCGATAAGGCTCCAGAAGAAAGAGAACGTGGTATTACTATCAATACTGCTCATATTGAGTATAGTACTGATAAAAGACACTATGCACACGTTGACTGTCCTGGACATGCTGACTATGTAAAAAATATGATTACTGGTGCAGCTCAAATGGATGGTGCAATCTTAGTTATTGCAGCTACTGATGGACCTATGGCTCAAACTCGTGAGCACATCTTATTATCACGTCAAGTAGGAGTACCTCGTATGGTAGTATTCTTAAACAAATGTGATATGGTTGATGATGAAGAGTTATTAGACTTAGTTGAAATGGAAGTTAGAGAATTACTAACTGAATATGGATACGATGGAGATAACACTCCAATTATTCGTGGTTCTGCACTTAAAGCTCTTGAAGGAGATCCTGCATGGACTGGAAAGATTATGGAATTAATGGATGCAGTTGACTCTTGGATTGAAACTCCAGCTAGAGATACTGAAAAACCATTCTTAATGCCAATTGAGGATGTATTCACTATCACTGGACGTGGTACAGTTGTTACTGGACGTGTTGAAAGAGGTCAATTAAAACTTAATGATGAAGTTGAAATCGTTGGACTTAAACCAACTAAGAAAACTGTTGTTACAGGAATTGAAATGTTCCGTAAACAATTAGATTATGCTGAATCAGGAGATAATGCTGGTGTATTATTACGTGGTATTGCTCGTGAAGAAGTTGAACGTGGTCAAGTACTTGCTAAACCAGGTACAGTTACTCCACATACTAAGTTCAAAGCTCAAGTTTATGTACTTAGTAAAGAAGAAGGTGGAAGACATACTCCATTCTTCTCAAACTATCGTCCACAATTCTATTTCAGAACTACAGACGTTACAGGAACTATTACTTTACCAGATGGTGTAGAAATGGTTATGCCTGGAGATAATGTTGAAATGACAGTTGAATTAATTGCTCCAATTGCTATCGAAAATGGAACTAAGTTCTCAATTCGTGAAGGTGGTAGAACAGTTGGTTCTGGTAACATTTCAGAAATTATTGAATAATTAGTTTGTTAAACACAGGGTTATACCTTGTGTTTTTATTATTAAAAAAATACAGAATTAGATTTCTGTATTTTTAGTGTTTATAAGTATAGTATTTTATGATCTGTTTATTTGTTTTGTTTTCAAACTTATTAGGTTTAACAACTTTCATTTTATTCTTAAGTAAACATTCTATAATTGATTCATTTAATACATTACCATAGTTATAAATTGTATTTTGATTATTATATGATGCGTCAGATTCTGTAATAGTGCCATCTACATTTATAGTAACTACAGGTCCAATATTGCATAGGCCATTTGTTTTATCAAATGTATTATTTTTTCCTACATAAGTCACAAATGTTTTCATAGGTTTTAATGGTACAGTTATCTTTTTATCTAGATTAACTGCATTACCTTCACAAAACAGCTTGTTACATATTTCATAATATCCAGCATAATAAATAGTATCAGCATATTTACTTGTATTATTCAAGTAATCTTTAAGTAAATTTAGTCTTTTAATTTCTTCAATATGATATTTATCAAAAGATACAGCTATTTCTGACGTTTCATCATTATATCTATTTATATATTCTTGAATATAGCCATATAATTCTATTAATCTTGATTCATACCTTGTACCATTAATTACAGTCGATACTTTATCAACTAGTATATTGTTTTTAATAATATAGTCTAGTATTTTCTCAATAGTAGGAATAGCTAGAGTAGGTTCTCCACCTTCTAGATGAAGTACACCAATTGCGCTAACCTGTGATAGTGTTGCTTCAATTACTTCATTGCTCATTACTTTGTTAGAACATTTACCTCTAAGGCAATGTCTACAATTTAAATTACATTGTTCAGTAATAATTAACCCTAAGTTTTGTATATATAATTTATTCATATTTCTCCCCTGTTGACGTATATTATAACACCAATTAAATAATAGTCAAATTTGAGTTTAATTATTATAAAATAAATTTAAGGAGTGAATTTTTGTATTTTAGTTATTATATAATATTTTGTTCTAGGAATTGTATTTTTAAATATATTTAATTAGGAGGGATTTTTATGGAAACACTTAAAGTAGGGACTAAATCAAACCCTAATTCAGTTGCTGGAGCTTTAGCTAATGTAATTCGTGAAAAAGGAACTGTTGAAATACAAGCAATAGGAGCAGGTGCGTTAAATCAGGCTATTAAGTCTATCGCAATTGCGCGTGGTTTTGTTGCTCCAGGTGGTAAAAATCTTGTATGTATTCCAGCGTTTACTGATATTACTATTGATGGTGAAGAACGTACTGCTTTAAAACTTATTGTAGAGACCAAATAGGTCTTTTTATTTTTGGATATTTGATGTATAATATATACTACTTGATGGAGGGTTTATATGTATGAGATAGATGAAAGTTTTACTTATACAACTTTGTTTCTACTTAGAATTAATTTATTATTTAATGATAAAAGAAGTATTAGTTTAATTGAAGCATTAGAAGGTAGAAGGGTTCTTGAGTGGAGTCTTAATAATGAAGGTATTTATTTTATAGAAATTGATGAACAAGAAGAGTTTATGAAGTTTTTGAGTGAATGTAAAGACATGGTTCATTATAAAAATGGATTTATCATATTAAATGATGGTATTACTGAACATAATATTGATGAGAAATTTACTTTAATTAGGCCTACTAAATATTTAGATTATAATCCTCAGATACTTAAATATTTGAAAATTAATAAACCAATAGATTTTATAAATAAATATTGTGATTTAGAGCGTAATATTGAAGAGTTATATATTAATAATAATGGTGATAATAATGTGTTGGATAGCTTATATAGGGAGAAAGAAGAAATACTAGAAAGTATTAAAAATTGTAATGAAGAGTATATTGATATGATTACTTCTATATATTCAGGTATATATAACGATGCAGAAGAAGATTATATTATTTTTCCAATTAATAGAGCTAGATACTTATCTTCTAGACATTATGATGAATTCACAAAAATAAATGATTTATTATATGAACCTTATCAGTGTGCAATATTTACTGATTATCCACTATTTAGAACGAAAGTTAAACATGATTTTAATAGAATAATTGATGACTCTGCAGAAGAAGAGTTAAATTATACTAGGGATAATACAGAAAAGATTGATCCAAATGAAGAATATTATGATGCAACTGTAGACTCAAGTGAGACTGATTATGATGATAATGAAGATGCTGTTAATTATGATATAACTAATATTGCAGAGGAATATCCAGAAGGATTTGGTGCTTGTGATAATCTTGCTCGTGAACAAGAATTATTTATGCTTGAGTATATAAGAATACTTGAAAGTATGAAAGATAAGTATAAAAGTATTTCTGATGAATTAGAGTTAGTAATTAAAAGATTAATGTATATGGTAGATAATAGTAATATTGGACTTTATAAAGGTAATGATATTGATACTGTAATTAAAGATTATAAAGATATTACAGATTGTGATTATATGCGTATTGCGGATGAAGTAATGTATTTTATTAGCGAGATTTTTAATGCATATTATGATAGATTTTGTGTAAGAAAGATACTGTTTGTTAAAACTTATTACGAACTTACTAATGATATTGAAGTAATAAATTACATAAATGAGTTTAAAGATAGTAAGTTATACAATCACGTATATAAAATAATTACTGGAGAATATCCAGGTAAAGTAAAAAGAAAATAATTCGGTTGTATTTTTAAAATAATTATAATATAATTTAGGTAGGTGATTATGTGGATAATAATTTAAAGAGAACTATTATTCTAGAACATTATCAAAATCCTAAAAACAAGGGATTAATTGATGATGATAGTTATACAAGCGTTAATATGAATAATGAGTCTTGTATAGATGAGATAGATTTAATGGTTAAAATAATAGATGATAAAATAGTAGATATACGATTTGATGGAGAAGCGTGTGCGATTTGTACTAGCGCAACTTCGGTGATGATTGAAACATTACTAGGGAAGAGTGTTAAAGAAGCAAAAGAAATTTTAAAAAACTATGAATATATGATTGATGAAAAAGAATATAATAGTGATATTTTAGAGGCTGCGAATATATATAGTGATATTGCTAAACAACCTAATAGAAAGAAGTGTGCCTTACTTGCTTGGTGGGGGATAAAGAAGGTGATTAATAATGAATAATAATAGATATAGTATATGTTGGTTACAAATATGTCCTTTTGAAAGATTAGAAGGTGGTTTGTTAAAACCAAATAGAGATGATTATCCATATCGTTTGTGTGTTCTAGATAAAGAGAAGTCATTTGCAATAGATGTTAAGTCTGGAGTAAGTTATGAATATATTAGAACTAGTTTAGTATATTTCTTAAATGGAGAAGCTAAGAAAATAGAGAATAATAAAAGGTATGCTATTATGGAACTTCATCTATCTATACTTGGTATTGATAGTAAAGATTATGAGTATGCTAATAATATCTTAAACGATTTAAGGAATGGTGAAGAGTTTATAAACGGCAATACTATTAGTAATGAAGAATATTTGGAATATATTAATAATGAGAATACAAATAAAATAAAAGTAAAGAATAAATAGGAGATTATATGAATATTAAGGAGATTATTGATAAAAAAAGGCTAGGGTGTGAACTTAGTAATGATGAGATTAAATATGTTGTTGAGAGTTATGTAGATGGAAGTATTCCTGATTATCAGATGACTGCTTTATTAATGGCTATATGTACTCGTGGTATGAATTTTAATGAGACATTAACTCTTACTGATACTATGCTTAATAGTGGCGAGATACTTGATTTATCTAGTATAGAAGGTGTTGTTGCTGATAAACATTCAACAGGAGGAATAGGCGATAAAGTAACGCTTATACTTGCTCCAATTCTAGCATCATGTGGAGTTAAAGTAGCTAAAATGAGTGGTAGAGGATTAGGATTTACTGGTGGGACTATAGATAAACTTGAAAGTATACCTAATTTTAATGTAAATCTTACGGATACAGAATTTATTAATGAAGTTAATGATATTGGTATGGCAATTAGTAGTGCAACAGAGAATATTGATATTGCTGATAAAAAGATATATGCATTACGGGATGCAACTTCTACTGTAGAATCTATTCCTTTAATTGCTTCTAGTATTATGTCTAAGAAGCTTGCATCAAATGCAGATATAATAGTGATTGATGTTAAAGTAGGTAGTGGTGCACTTATTAAGAATAAGAAAGATGCCAAAGTATTATCTAGATATTTAATTGATATAGGTGCACATTACAATAAGAAAGTATTTTGTTTACTTACTAATATGAATCAACCATTAGGACATAATATAGGAAATAGATTAGAAGTGCTAGAGGCAATAGATGCACTAAATGGTAAAGGCGCGAAAGACTTAATGGAAGTAGTATATAGTATTGCTAGTATAATAATAAGTGCGATTAAAGGTATTACTCTAGATGATGCATGTGAAGAGTGTATTAATAGTATTAAAGATAAATCTGCTTATAATAAATTTATAGAGTTTGTTAAATATCAACATGGTGACGTTACTAATCTAGATACTAATAGTAAAGTATTAACTGTATTTAGTAATTCAACAGGCTATATTACTGATATAGATGCTGAGCATATTGGTATGCTTGCTTTAGAATTAGGAGCAGGTAGAATTAGTAAAGAAGATAGTATTGATTATGATGTTGGTATTATTCTTGATAAAAAAGTAGGAGATTACGTCAAAGAGGGAGATATACTAGGTAGAATATATTATAATAACAAGGAGATAGATATAAATAGATTTAGAAATTGTTATACATATTCTTTAGAAAAAATAAAAGTAGATACTATATTAGGATTGATAAAAGTGTAAAGTTATGTAAAGTTTTTAACTTTTACTTGCTAAAAAATAATATTTGTTTTATGCTTGTAATAGATAGGAGGTTAACATGATTTATCCATCAATAGACCAGTTATTAACTCAAATAGGATCTAAATATTTACTTGTTAATATAGTATCTAAAAGAGTTAAAGAGATGAAAAATAAAAAGTATTATCAAATGAATGAAAAAGATTATAAGTCTACTAAAGAGATTGGTAAATCTTTAGAAGAAATTTCAAAGGGATTAATTCGCATTAATCAAGAATAAATGAGGGTGTTATGAAAAGAATAAAGGAGTTTTTAAAGACTTTGATTGATATTATAATGTTACCAGAGATGATGCATTTACCTGGAAGTCTTGCTTTTTTTATAATACTATCAATATTTCCAATACTAATATTAATAAGTATTGCATCATCGTATTTTTCGGTGTCGATAGATGGTATGGTAAATACACTTTCTATTGCTTTGCCTAAAGGAGTTGAGCAGTTATTACTTCCTTATATACAAGCAGGTACATTTCCAAGAAATATTATATTATCAACTATATTTGCTTTTATTCTTGCTAGCAATGGAACTCATGCATTAATACTTGCTAGTAATTCTTTATATGATTTGAAAAGTTCTAGTTATATAA
The DNA here is from genome assembly GCA_902788975.1 of uncultured Erysipelotrichaceae bacterium. GTDB lineage: Bacteria > Bacillota_I > Bacilli_A > RF39 > UBA660 > RUG705. The sequence goes on from CADAMI010000040.1 coordinate 7,434, forward strand.
AAAGAAGAGTAAAGGCTTTATTTTTAATATTACTATTAATTATATTATTTATATTTATGATATCATTTTTAACTTATGGTAATCGTATATTTACATTTATTTTAGAGTCGGTTTCATATGAACCAGTAAATGAAGTATTATACTATTTATTTGCTTTTATTAAGTGGCCGATTGCTATGTTTATTATATATCTTGCGATAAAACTGTTATATGTTTTATCTCCAGATGGGAAGATATATAGTGCGACCACTTCAAGAGGTGCCATGTTTTCTACAGTAGGTTTTACTGTTGCTACGGCAGTTTTCACTTTTTATGTAAATAATTTTAGTGCTTATGATATTTATTATGGTTCTATTGCGACTATTGTAATACTTATGATGTGGGTATATATATTATCATTTATACTTGTTATAGGAATAGCAATTAATGTTAGAAGTTATAATAAATATAAAATAAAAAGCATGAATAATATGTTAAAAAAAAACAATAATATAAGTGTACTATAATTACTGATAGTACTAATACAGACTACGTTAGTACCGAATGGTTTACTTTGAACTGGTAAGTATTATTTAAAGGGTAATGGTAATAGATACGCTCTATTACAAAAAAGAATTGATTAGTTAATCGATTCTTTTTTTTGAACTCCTATTAAGGATCCGAATATTGTACTTATAATTATTATTAAATAAAATATAAGACTTTGTCCTTTAAAATTATTTAATATAATACTAATTATTATGAATATAGTATTAATTATTAGACCAAATCTTAAACCTTCAGTAATTCCTTTTTTATTAGTTCTTCTTCCCATCATAATGCCACCAATTAATACAGATATGATAGGTATTATAAACTTGATTGTTTTAGTTATGGTATCGTTAAATAAGTTAAAATAACTAAAAACAGTTATTATGAATGTTGATATTATAATAATTATTCCAATATATACTAAAGTTCGTAATAAGTTTTTTAAATATCTCATTTAATCACCTATAAAATATTATGTATTTGTATAAATATTTATTACTTGTTCATTATATATTAGGTGGTTTAATGTATATATCAATAATACTAAGAACATTATTTATGTATTTTTTTATAATACTTGTGTATAGAATAATGGGTAAAAAAGAAGTAGGACAATTAAGTATAATAGATCTTATTGTATCAATTTTAATTGCAGAATTAGTAGCAATCGCAATAGAGGCAGAAAAAAGCATATTCTTATCAATAATTCCTATATCTATTCTTACATTTACTCAAATAGGTATAAGTTTTATTACGTTAAAAAGTGAACGTATTAGAGATCTAATTGATGGAAAGCCTACAATTATTATAAAAAATGGGAAGCTCAATTTTAAAGAAATGTCACATTTAAGATATAGTTTAGATGATTTAGTTACTCAACTAAGATTGCAGGGAGTTAGTAGTATAGAACGAGTTAAATATGCAGTATTAGAAAATAATGGTAGCTTGTCAGTATTTTGTGAAGATGATGAATATCCACTTCCTCTTATATTAGATGGAGTAATTGATTATAAGGTTTTAAATGATATTAATAAAAACTATGAATGGATAAAAAATATAATCACTAAAAAAAATTTAGAACTAAATGAAATATTCTATGCTTTTTATACTCATTCTAAATTATTTATAATAACAAAGAATGATCTTTTATAATTGTATCAGTATGAAGTGAAATATAGATAATGCGCATCTATAGCTCGATTGCAAAAGTAAATTCCACATTGAATAACTAAATTCCATGGAGGAATCTAAATTTATAGGTAAACAGTAAAATTCAGTTTGATTTTTACTGTTTCAGTTTGATTTTTACTGTTTTTTGGTATAAAATACTGAATATGCACTTGAAATTGTAGATTTTAGGTACGATTAAAAGAGATCGAATTTATATGTTTTCGTTTGAAATTATAAATTCCACCCCTGCTATTTTACCTATATTTAATGATGGTAGTGCTTATTAATTAATTGCCCTCGCCGGGCAGGCCTTCATTCTTTTACGAAAAAGAACGAAGCAAGAAACCGGCAGATTGAGATGTAATACCTCGCCGGTAGGCATTCTTTCTTAAAAGAAAGAATCAAAGAATTTTTAATCTTTCTTCTTGGTTAAGTTAGTAGAAAGATTAATATCGTTAGGGTTAATTTCTATTATTCCTAATTTGTTGGCAATATTGTTGCCATACATTAAGTTAAACAGTTGAATTGGAGAACAATTGTTTAACTTTTTTCTTTTATAAGAATTAATATGAGACATCACCAAGTTTATATCGTTTTGTGATAAATCATCAAATGATGTTCCTTTAGGTAATACTCGTCTAATCATTTCGTGATTTACTTCACATGACCCTTTTTGATCAGAACGACCTGGTTCACAATAAAATATTTTAGTTCTTTGTTCATTCGATTCACTAGATATTTCTATTTTTGTAGGATTAGAAAACTCAGTTCCATTATCTGTTAATATGACCGGAAATAAAACTTTAAACTTGTCCAATCCGATTATATTTTCAATTTTATTAAAAGTATCAATCACTGATTGTGAATCGTTATGTTCTCTTATAAAGGCAAACATAAATGAACAATTTACAAAATGTATTGTAAGTAAAACTTTTCCACCTTTGTTTCCCTCAACTGAGTCCATTTCAACCAAGTTTATATCAGGATTATCCTTTATAAACTCTTGGTAATCCTGATATGTTCTACCTTTAAGACAGTCTTTATCAATTTTATGATATTTTTTCCTTTTTGGCTTTAATCTATATTTAACTTTTCTTGGTAAATCAATATTTTTAACTTCTAGAACACCTTTATCGATTAGATTATAAATTTGTTTTTCAGAACATATAATACTATCCACGTTATTAATATAAGCATGATGAACTGATTGTCCTTTATCAACTATTAATGGTTTAAGAATAGTATTTAATCTTTCTATTTCTCCTTTTGAATAAGTTATGCCAGTCCTTGATTCTGATAATATGGATGTATATTCATTTTGAGAGTAAATTGCATCATATAATCTTTTAGTAAGAGTACATTTATTTCTATCATTACAACCATTACACACATATGGTGGTTTAGATAATTTACTACATATTTCTTGAACATAATGTGAACAGTTACTAGAGTTACATTTTATACCCTTATCCCTAAATTCACATTTGTTTCTATAAATACAATCAAAGAATGGTTTTCCATAAGCACCAAAATTTTTATAAACAATATGATTTCTTATTTCCTTTGATATTGTAGTACAATCCTTACAAAGCATTCTTCCTAATTCTTTAAAAGATAAATTATTTTTTAATCCCTGTTCAATTTCTAGTCTTTCATTAAATGTTAAGTGTTTATTCTTCATTTTGCTTTCCTCCTTTATACAGAATAAGCACCACCAAAGGGGATATTATACACCATTATGGTAAATAATGATACTATATTTGAACAACTAAATTCTATCTCAATAATTTGAAGAATTAACTTCCACTTTATATAAATCTAGGGTTGAATTTACTTTTTCAGTTCAGG
>CADAMI010000041.1 GCA_902788975.1 uncultured Erysipelotrichaceae bacterium
ATTTTGTTTTTTTCTTTTGGATCTAATTTACCATGAATAGAGCCTATTTTACATATTTTACCAAAGGCTTTATTCATTTTTTCTTCCAAGTCAGCAATACTTTCTAAAGTATTATCATCGTTTTCTATCATTGGTGATATGACATATATTTGATGTTTATTATCTATTTCTTGTTTCATTAATTCTAAAACATCTAAGATATCTTTTTCTTTTTTGAAATATGTCTTTACTTCTTTTCTACCACTTGGTTTAGTAGTAATACTTGATACATCCATATCACCATATATTGTTAAGGCATATGTTCTTGGAATTGGAGTGGCACTCATAGATAGAACATCTGGAGATACTCCTTTATTCTTAAACTCAGTTCTTTGATTAACTCCAAAACGATGTTGTTCATCAGTAATAACTAAACCTAAGTTTTTAAATGCTATCTTTTCCCCTATTAGACTTTGAGTACCGATAATTAAATCTATTTTACCTTCAGCTAAATCAGTTAATATTTTTTCTTTATCTTTAGCTTTGGTAGATGAAGTTAATAAAGCAATATTCATTTTCGTTTTAGCAAATATTTTTATTGCTTCATTATAATGTTGATTAGCAAGTATTTCAGTTGGCACCATGATAGCTGTTTGATATTTAGCTAAATAGTTGGCATATGCACTAATTAAAGCCACAATTGTTTTACCAGAACCAACATCACCTTGTAATAGTCTATTCATTCTTTTTGGAGATTCTAAATCACTTATTATTTCATTTACAGCAGTATTTTGATCTAGTGTTAATTCAAATGGTAAATCTTTTATAAACTTATCTAATTTACTATGATCAATAACTCTAGTAATAGCTTCAGTATTATTATTTGATTTTTCTTTTAAATAATTTATTTTTAATAGATACATAAATAATTCTTCATATTTTATTCTTTGTCTAGCTTTTTTTAATAATAATTCTTCAGTTGGATTATGAATTTCACAAATAGCTTCATATTTAGATAATAAATTATATTTTTCTTTAATATAATCTGGAATTATATCAATAGGTTTATAGCCATTCATAACAAGCGATGTTATAAACTTAGAGATACTTTTTTTAGATAATCCAGATGTTGTATAATATATACTTTCTATTTTAGGAATAGCTGGTAGTTTTTCCATTCGAATATCACTAGCTATAATAGTATTCTTAATTTTATCATATCTACCGATAACGGTAATAAATTTACCACTTTTAATCGTATCCATTAAATATACTTGGTTATATATCGTAACATTTAAAATAGTTTTACCAGCATTAATTCTAAAAATAATTTTCTTTAATTTTGGATTTATAAATATAATCGTCGGTTGTCCTTCAATAATACCATCAATTATTATTTTATCATGATCTTTTATTTCATCTAACTTACTACGTTTTAGTACTTCATAACGAAATGGATAATGATTTATTAAATCCTCTATAGTAAATATATTTAATTTTTCTAATAATTCTCTGGTCTTAGGACCAATACCTTCAATTTGTTCTAATTCATTCATAATAATCCTCCATACTTCTATCTATTATTATCAAATTTATTTTATCAAATTTAAAATAAGTTGTCTAGATAGAGTGTAAAAAATATGTCTAATAATAAAAGCATATTTGTTTTAAATATGCTTACTCTTTGCTTTTACTTCATTTATGTTATTTATATTATCTTGTAAAAATTCATACATATCAGAAATATTAATACTTATTTTAAAATCACTAATACCATTATTAATATTTTCTAAGATAAATTTATTATCTTTAAAATAATACATACCCTTATTAACTAATTCTTTTATCTTATGATATAAATAATTATTAGGTATTGATACTTTACGCCATTTAGCTGATTTATCATTGTTTAGTTCATTATTAGTTCCCGCAAATGAATATAAATCTGTTATTTTAATATTATCGATATTAAATTTACTCATATCTATTTCTTCATAGTTAGCTACTCCATTTATTAATAAAGTAGTTAAAACTACCGGAATTACTTCTTCTTTTAAAGATATATTATTATTAATTGAATCAATAATATTATTAATAATATTATCACGAGATGTATTAGTTTCATTATTTAAATATACTTTCTTATAATTATCCTTTGTTAATAGATAATCAAAAACATCATAAAAATCATCTAGTGAAATAGCTATATCATTACCAATATATAAAGTGTTATCTTCAATATAATTACTATTATTATATATATTATCCACAATATGTTTTCTTAGATTATCATAATAAGATTTCTTTTCTTGTTTATTAATTTTTACTTTCGTTAATTTATCTATTAAAGGAGTTATTTCTTTAGGATCCTTAGTATCCAAAGCACTTATAATATCTAGATTTTCTTTATTATATTTTTTTATTATACTTTCATTATTTATCGTTAATTCTTTTATTTCATTTAATAAATTATCTATTTCTTCTTCTTTTCTTTTTAATTGAATTTTTACCTTTAAGTTATTTATTTTTCTTAGATAATTTTCAATTATATTTATTTCATTATTATAAATATTTTCTTGATAATCATTATTATATAGGGATAATAACGTTAGATATAAAGATACTTTTATTTCATTATGAAATTCTCTATTTAAATCTTCATGATTTAATAATTTAAATAAATAATTGTTATTTAATTCATTATTAAATTCTTCCATAATTATCGCTCCCTAGTATTTTAATTATACTAGAGATAATTATTATTAGTCAAGAAATTTATAATGAAAAAAAGAGATTATTATAAATCTCCACTTGCAACATACACGCAGGTATTACTATCACTAAAACAATACAAACCTCTTTTACCATTTCCACTATTTTTTAATTCATCAAAATTTCTATAATCAGTATTAGGTTTCATTGTTGCAGCATCTCTAGAACCATTAGCGTTTTCAATAAGTTTTTCTAAATTGCCACGATATGCTGTTAATATACTTAAAAGTGAAACTAGTAAAAAGCAAAACAATATAAGTAATCCATATAATATTGTTGTAATAGCAAATCCCTTATTATTCATAATAAATAACCTCCTTATCTAAATCACTAATAACTATATCTTTATTACTAACACTAGTTACTATTCTATCAATATCTCCATCGGATATATATCTTGTTTTTTCTAACATTCTAAATACCATTTCAATATCAAAATCTTTTCCATTATTATCATATGCTCGACATCTCTTTAGAAACGTTTTATCAAAATCTTTATTAAATGGACTAACTTCAGGTTCCCATCCAACTCTTAAAGAAGCAACAGATTCATACTCTTTACCATTATATTCACCATTTAGAACATATTTATAATTTTCATGCGTCTTATTATAAGGACTACCAAAAGGTAAAGCTATTATCTTCTGATATTTAGAACCTAATATACTTTCAAGTTTATCATACATATAACCCACAACTTCTTGTGTTTGACTCGTACTTATCTTACTTAAATTATCATGATTCTTCGTATGATTACCAACTTCATAGCCATTATCAACTAACCAATGTAATATTTTTTCATTATATTCAGGCTGATTAAATATTCCATTATTGACAAAGAATATCGCTGTTACATTATAATCCGGATATTTCTTTTTAAATTCTTCAAGTACTCCAACAGCACTATTCTTATCAATAATAATATTACCATCACTATCTAATCCCGTTACTTTAATATTATTATCATTTCCATCATCAAAAGTAAGAATAATTGGACTCTTACCATATTCTACATCAATCTTACCATTAATATAATCAGATAGTTTTATCATTCGATATCCATTTTGATAATAAAATTCTAAATCTTTTTTAAAAGCTTCGACAGTTCTTGTATAACCATCTTTATCTACATTACCACCCGTATATTTAGTCTCACTATTAGTCATATTCTTTATTCCATGATACATCATAATCGGTACCTTACCAAGTTCATTAATACCATCATTTTTTAATTTTTCCTTATCAAGTTTTCCTAAAGAAATAACTAAATTAAGTTTATCACCAGAGTTTATTTCTACTCCACTATCAATACTTTGTGATATAACTAAATCTTTTTCTACTTCATCACTATATTTATATTCTGTACTAACATCTAACTTATAGTCTTCAATATCATTCATTACCTGATTAATATTCATACCAACTAAATTATCCATTAGTATTTTCTTATCTTTTTCTATTCCATTAATTAATTTAAATATTATAAATATAATAACAAATAATATTAATATAGCTAATAAAACTTTAAATAAATTAACCTTCTTCTTTTTACTTCTTTTCATTTTTACACCTACCTTAATTATAGCCCATCACAATTATTTTTACAAGATTTTTTGCTTTTTATACTTAAATATGTTATAATGTCTAAGTATCTAAAAACTTATCTATATTTTAATTATTTTTTTATTAACGGTTTAAATTTTATAAAAAGGAGGAAAAATGAAAAACAAAAATACTCAAGTATTCGCTTTAGGCGGACTTGGTGAAGTTGGTAAAAATATGTACTGTGTACGTCACAATGATGAAATTATTATTGTTGATGCCGGTGTAATGTTTCCTGATGATGATCTTTTAGGAATTGATTATGTTATACCAGATTTTACATATTTACAAGAAAATGCTGACAAAATTAAATATTTATTAATAACCCATGGTCATGAAGATCACATCGGTGGCATACCTTTTCTTTTACAACAAGTAAAAATTCCAAAAATTTATGCCCCTGCGCAAGCCAAAGAATTAATTGAAAAAAAATTAGAAGAAAAACAAATTAATTATAAAAATTTATATGTATATACTGAAAAAACAATTTTAAAAACTAAATATTTTAATATAGAATTTTTTAGAACAACCCATTCGATACCAGACTCACATGGTATAAGTATTACTACACCAAATGGTACTATTGTTATGACTGGTGACTTTAAATTTGACTTTACTCCCGTAGGACCAATGGCTAACCTAGGTAAAATGGCTGAAATTGGTAAAAAAGGAGTTAAACTATTAATGAGTGATTCGACAAATGCCCTATCTAGTGGTATATCCTTATCCGAATCAATAGTCGATGAAAATTTAGGCGAAATATTTCAAAACAACAAAGATAATCGTATTATTTTAGCGACATTTGCATCTAATATCTATCGATTAAAAAATATTATTGAAACATGTAAAGAAAATAAAAGAAAAGTTGCCTTATTTGGTAGAAGTATGGAAACATCAATTGATATTGCCAATAAATGTGGCTATATCAAAGACAAAAATATCATTATTTCAGCCGAAGAAGCTAACAATTTACCACCAAGTAAAGTATGTCTATTATGTACTGGAAGTCAAGGAGAACCATTAGCTGCTTTATCAAGAATTGCTAGTGGTACTCATAAACATATAAAATTATTACCAAATGATATCGTTATCTTTTCATCATCACCTATTCCAGGTAATTCATCTTCTGTATCTAAAACAATTAATAAATTATATTTAAAAGGTGTCAAAGTATATACCAATGGCATTGGTAATAATATTCACTCCTCAGGACATGCTAACCAAGAAGAATTAAAATTAATGATCAGATTATTTAAGCCTGAGTACTTTGCTCCATATCATGGTGAATATCGTATGTTAAAAACCCATACTGACTTAGCTACTTTATGTGACATACCTAAACAAAATACCTTTATCTTAAATAATGGTGATATCTTAGAAATAAGTAAAGATATTATTAAAAAAAGAGGCCACGTTCAAGCCGGAGACATCTATGTCGATGGTTCCCGTATTGGAGATGTATCCAATATAATTATTAAAGATAGAGTATTAATGTCAAATAATGGTATCTTAGCTATTGTTGTTAATATTGATTCCAAAAATAGAAAATTATTAAGTAACCCAATTGTAACAACCAGAGGATATATCTTAGTTAACGAATCAATCGAATTAATTAAAGAAATAGAACAATATGCCAAAAATATTATTATTAAAAAATTAAAAGAAAAAGATACCACCTTCAATGATATAAAAGCAGTATTAATAAATGATCTAAGAGAAATATTATCAGAAAAAACCGGTCGAATCCCTATAATTCTCCCAATAATCATGGATATAAAAAGAAAATAAACTATCTTATGATAGTTTTTTCATTGTAAATCACTATATTTTATAATAAAGATACTCTTATCTTTATAAAAAGCATAAAATATATCATTAACTTTATTATTCTTAATAACCGAATTAACAAAATCTTCTTTTTTACCCATTTCATGAATTACATCATATTGAATTTTACCATCTAATATTATTGGTAACGGTAATGGTGTTTTATTTTTCTTATTATCATAAGGAAAAGTTGATAAAGTACCATTATTTTCAAGTATCGCGTATTCGATATCTTCAATATTACGATATCCTTTTTCTCTTAATTGAGTTAATAAATCATCTAAATTATATTTTTGTTTAATCATTTCCCGATAATTTATTCTTCCATTTTTAATTATAAAAGAAGGATTACCATCAAGAAGTGACCTAATTTTACCACTTTTTAAACTAGCAAATGATAAAATTATTTGAAGTGAAACTAAGCATATAATAGGAATAACTGAAGCCATTATACTTTTAGTACTATCTTCAACTGAAATAGCTACCAGTTCAGCAATTAATATTGATACGATTAAATCAACTATACCAAGTTGCCCTACTTCTCTTTTTCCCATTATTCTATATATCAGTATAATAAAGAAATAAAAGAAACTAATTCTAAAAATTATTTTTAAATATTCCATTTAATCACCTAATATTATTTTGTCTTAAGTAATAATTATTTATACAAAAACATAGATATTATTAGGTGATTAGATGATTAAAACTTATTTAAAAAGTTATGGATACTTATTTGGTTTAATATTTATTTTAACTATTTTATTATCAATATTAAACTATTTCATTCCCTTTAAAGCCGAAACTATAAAATTAATTATTCCAATTATATCGATGTTAGTATCCTCCATACTCTTAGGAAAGAATTCCAAAGAAAAAGCATATTTAGAAGGAATAAAATTCTCCACAATCTATATTCTATTTACTATCATAATAAAATTATTATTAAAGACTAATTTTAATTATAAAGTAATAATTATGTTGATAACTCTATTAATAACAAGTATTATTGGTTCAATGATTGGTATAAACTTAAAAAAAGAATAACAAAATATTCTTTTTATTTATTATTAATTTGTATTATATAATCCAAAGATTCCTTCATAATTGATGCACAACTATAAGCATAATCAGTATCATTCTTTTTTCCTGAATAACCTATATTTGCAACGGCTAGCATGGAATGAGCATTAAATTGATTATAATAGAAATTTTTAATACGTTTAGCGCTTTGTAAAACAGCTGCATATACATCACCATTAAATACATCATTTACTCCAGCCCACTTGACACTTCCACCAGTTCCATCGCCATAAGGATCTATATAACGCATTCCAAAAAAGTTTTTCTTCTGCATCCAAGCCATAGCTCTAACTCCGCCTCTACCAGTTTCATGACCGCAGAATCCAACTAAAGTAAGCGGATCCAATCCCGTCTCCTCACATGCCTTAATCCAGGCATCACCTGTCTCTAATAATGGAGAATTTGTATTTCCAGTTTTCTTAGACCAATTTTCAAAAAGTTTATTTAAATCATCAGCAGTTATATCATATACTTTGTCACATAAGTCTTTATTCATCAAAGAGTCAACCGTATAAGGCTTAGCAACTTTTTTATTCTTATCTTCTAAATTACAACTAATACTTGTACTATTATTAGCTTTATCATAAATACTAATATTTACTGTTTTTAACTCTTTATTTATTGTTATTTGATTACTCGTATAATTTGCTCCATCTATCTCATATCTAGATATTCCTATATCATCATTGGCACTTATATTGATCGTTGACTTACCATCTTTATAGCTTCCACTACAACTTCCACTTGGTTTAGTTTTATTTATATTATTGACAGTTACACTTTTATCTTTAGCATTACCCTTCTTGTTATACATAACAAATTTATATGTCCCATTTTCACTTACTTCATATGTATATATCTTATCAGTTACTTTATTTCCATTTGGTAATAATAAATAATCAAACATATCATCATTGATATAGATATTAATCTTAACATTACTATTCGTATAATTAGTATTATTTAGTGTTACACTCATTTCACTATCCATAACAATTACTGTTCTTACCGCTGTTGTTGTTATTCCACTTGAATTAGTAACCGTATATGTTACT
>CADAMI010000042.1 GCA_902788975.1 uncultured Erysipelotrichaceae bacterium
ACATTACCTAATTTATAATTTTTAATAAATGTTTTCCAACTGGTGTAATCTTTGATAGCTGATAATAACATTGTATTAGGCGTATGATCATCAAGAGAACAAGCAAATATTTGAGTAGTGTTTATATCAGTTGATACAAATATTTTACCAACTGAATAATCAAACCAAATACCAAATAAATTATCTTTATATTTAATACCAAAAGAACATCTACTTGTTCCAGTTTTCTTTTCAATGAAATTTTTATTATCAAGTCTAAAATTATTTTCATTAGCATATTTAGAATATTCAGTACCAGCTGTTAATTTACCAAATTTAGTATTGGCTTTAGCTTCGCGATATTCAGGATTATACATGTATTGAACTAAAATAAGACCATCTTTGTAAGTTTTAATATCAGTATTATAAGGAAGTGTAATATCAAAATACAAGAAATATGGATTAGTTATAGTTACTGCATTAGCTAACATAAATATTCTAACATCTCTCATTCTAGCTATTGTTTCAATTAAACCTAAGAAGTTTTCAACTTCATTCTTAAGATAATGATGTTGACCTTCTTCAATTATAAATTCATCAAATATAATATTTTTTACTTTAGGAAAGTTAGTTGATTTTAGATTTTGGGCTGTTGTTAAAGTCATGGAATATCCAGCAGTTTTATTATCAATTAAAAATTTACCACCTTTAGTAGTTAGTTCATGATTGGGAAATTCATTATTTTGTATTAAAGGTTTAAAGAATTCAGGAACTGATTTTGATAATTCAGTTTTATATCTTCTAATATATACAAATTCTTCATCTTTATTAATAAATGATTTAGTAACGAATTTACTAGCACCATAAGTTTTACCGACACCACGTTCACCAACTAAAAAATTGATGAAGGCATTATAACTTAAGATTTTAGAATAATCATAATACATTATAACACCTCCATCTAGTATTAGGGTGATTATATAAGATTATAATGCAGGACACCACTCCAATTTTATTTATGTACCTGGCTCTTCACCATTGGTATGATACATAAGTTACATTATATTAAATCCTATATATCACTAATTTAATTATAACAAAGATACTAAAATTAGTCAATTATAACTTTTTTGAAAACTTTTTTAAAAACTTTTTTGAAAACTTTTTTAAAAACTTTTTAAAAAAGTATTGACATTATATAAAAATAGATGTATTATTATATTGTCAATAGACAAGGAAGGATTGATAAATATGAAAAAATTAAAATTTAAAAGGAGTATAGATTGCATAGTTAAGATATTATGTTGTTTATTCTTCTTTATATTTTTAGGAGTAGAAACAAAAACATTTATTGGAACAATTTTATTAAAAGGAATTAGTATTGTATTATTTTATATAAATGCAATAATGATTGATAAATATGGAAGGATCTAATTATGAAAAAGTTTTATGAATTAAGAGATGATTATGACAAAGTTCATATAATAATCAATAAGCAAGGTTATGGAAAAACTTATTATGAAAAGAATAAATATAAAAAAGAACTATCAAATGAAATTATAAATAAAATTAAACATGAAATTGTTAGTAATTGTATAGATGATGAAGATAAAGTTAAATTATTAACAATAATAGAAAGAGTTAGGTGGGATATATAATGAAAGAAACTTATGATATAATAATTGAAAAATTAGAAAGAGATAAACTTGGATTTGATAGAGATATATCAAGTGTTATAGATGAAGCTGAATATGATAGTGTATCTAAAATACAATATGATAGAGCAAAAGCTAAAAGAGATTATTGTATGGATTTAATAGAATTCTTTAAAGAAGTAAAGGATAATTTATAATGAACGATGAAATAAAAGAAATAATAGATTGCCTTGAACTAGCAGTAGATAGTGAAAGTTATAAAATATTATTAAATTACATAACTAATTTACAACAAGAAATAGAAAAACTTAATGATGATAAAAGGGGTATGTTAGTTCAATTATATAAAGCAAATGATGAAAAAGATAAGATAAAACAAGAAAATGAAAGATTAAAAGAAAATAATAGTAATATGCAAGAAGAAATGGCTAGAATTTGGGAAAAGTGTGATGATTACAAATCTCGTTGTGAAAAAGCAAATAATCAATTAAAAATAATTATGCAAATATTAAAAGAGCAACCGAATAGAAGTATTAAAGATGATGAATGGATAGAAAATAGATTAATTGGTGTTGTAAACATATTAAAAATGGAAGTGATAATTAGTAGTCTTTAGGAGTATCAACGATACTCTCTAAGAGTGCTAATTAATAAAATTAGTATTAGGAAGGAGAAAAGATGAAGGAAGAATATTGGCAAGAACTATTAACAATATTTCTAGAAAATGGATTAATTGAAAAACATGAAAATCTATATAAAGTAATAAAGTTAATAGTAGATGTGCAAACTAACCGTAAAGAACTTGAAGAGTTAAACAAAGAGTTAACTGAATTAAATAAATAAAAGAAAAGGAGAATTTAAAAATTATGAAAGAAGAAAATGTAAAAGAAACTGGTTTAATGATTAAAGATTTTAATGAAATGGAGAATGTATCAAGTAGAAGTAAAACTAATGTATTTACTACTATTACTGATAATAAAACAATATTCAATTTAGAGAATACTTGTGATTATAAGTTAAATGATTGTAAAGGAGAAGTAATTAGGGTTAAAGATGTTTTAATTAAAGTAATTGAAACTCCAATGGCTGAACCTGAAGTAAATGAAGAAACAGGAGAAGTAATTAGAGATACTGAATATAAGAAAGTATGTATTTTAATTGATGATGAAGGAAAATCTTATGTAACAGGAAGTAAGATGTTTACTAATCAAATGATTAGATATATTAATATGTTTGGTATTCAAGATATTGAAGAAGGTCTTGAAATAAGAATTGTTGAAAGAGCTGTTAAGAATTCAGCAAATAAGGCTTTAGGATTTGAGTTAGTTAAATAAAGCTAACTCTTTTCTTAAATGTAATGGTGATATATGAAAGATTTTATTGAATGTGTACATGATATGATTGATGAAATTAGAGATAAACTTGATGATATAGAATTAAATTATCCAACTATTCCTGAATATGTTGACCCAATAATTAATACTGATAATTTTATTGATAAATTAAAATTAGAAGGATTATGTACTTCTGAATTAGAAGATTTTATAAATTCATATTTAAGGTGGTATAATGATTAAAATAAATAAGGAATATATTGATAGATTTGGTAAAGGAACTTATGGATATTATTATAAAGTATCATATAATGTATATTTAAGTTTTGATTATGAGACTTTAGAATATATTGGTGTTGAAACTTATCAAAATCCATTTAATATTGGAAAATGTTATCAGAAAGCTGAAAGAAAACTTGGTGAATTATATAGTAAAGGATTAGTGGATATTTATGAATAAGAATATAAAAGAATTACTTGAAGATAGTGAAAAACTTGATAATGTTAGATTATTACTAGCTAAATTAGAACTTAAAATTTATGATCTAATTGAAGATAAATCAATGATTAGCATGAAAGAAATGTTAAATGAAATTGATAAAATTTATAAAGAAACAATTTAAGGTTGGTATGATATTGTTCATTATTATGATAAATAAAGGAGAATAATATGTTAAAATTTAAATTAAAGAAAGAAAAAATTGATAGAAGTCATAGTACTATAATATCAAATAAGGAACTTGAAAAATTATTAAAAACTGAAGGAAGTTCTTTTGTTAAATTAATGTATGCAAATAGAAAAATACATTTAACACAAAGACAACTTAATTATGTATTTAATTATAAGAAGGGTGGTGAAAAGGTTGAAAAGAGTAGAATACAACATAAACAAAAGTGAATACTACTTTAGAATAAATAAACTAACCTTCTTTTTTAGTAGTCAGTTTAATAAAAATAGATTTGAAACTGGATTTATTGATTATGTAAATGATGAAACTAACAAATTAAAAGCTAAATACAAGGTAAATATAAATTTAAGTGATTATTTAATGCTAGCATTTTATAAGAAAATTGAAAAAAGGGGATTTAAAATTTTAACTTATGATAGTAATGATGATATAATGGAATTATCTAAAGACTATACCTTTAGAATAAATTAAAGGAAGGTGAGTTAAAATGAATAATGGAAAGATACCATCAGTTATAAGATGGACTAGAAGTGATTATGCTAGACTTTCTTATGCAGTAAGACAATTTAATAAAAAAGTCAGTGAACTTGAAAAATTAGAAGGTAATGTTGCTCCAGAAGAATTTGATTATCGTGAAGTAAGAAATGCAATTTATTCAAGGAAAGAATTAAATCGTGTTATTAAATCACTAAAAAGAATTGGAAGAGAAAGTCAACAAAGAATAAGAACACTTCCATCAGGAGAACAAATTACACAATGGGAACTAAGTGAACTTAAGAAAGCACAAAAAAGAGCTGTTGAAAGAACTACTGATAAAGCTAGATTAATAATTGAAAGTGATACTAATGTAATGGGTGATAAAGAATTTAAGCAACTTGTTAGAACTAAAGAGAGTATTGAAGATTTATTTAATCGTGTTGGAAGTGATTTTAGAAGAACTGCTGAAAGAACTCTAAATTGGGGTAAAACTGATTATGATTTATGGAGAGCTTCAGTATTTAGAGATAATTTTATGAATGCTTTAGATGAAATGAGTAATTATAGAAATTTTGATTTATTGTATAATAAATTAAAAAGTATTGAAAATCCAATTCAATTTTATAACTATGTAAAACAAAGTAATATCCTTAGTGATTTATTTATATTCTATAAGGATAAAGCAACAGCTCAAACTTATGGTGGATTTAAAGATAATCAAGAAGCTTTTGATACTGCTATTTTTGATGAGTTAGGTATAACTAGACCTGAATAGTGAAAAAATTTACAGCTGATTTTGAAACTGCCACTTGGTTACCTAATGAAACTTATGTATGGGCTTGGGCTGTTTGTGAAATAGGCAATCCAGATAATATTATAATTGATAATAATATTGATAGTTTTATTGAATTTTGTAAGAAAAATCCAAATACAACATTGTATTTTCATAATTTAAAATTTGATGGTGAATTTATAATATATTATTTATTTAATCATGGTTTTGAACATATAAAAGATAGAAAAGAAAAAAGAAATAATACTTTTACTACTTTAATTAGTGATATGGGACTTTTCTATTCAATGGAAATATATTTTGAAGTAAAAGGAAAAAAGACAAAGAAAGTAACAATTATAGATAGTTTAAAAATACTTAATATGTCAGTAGAACAGGTAGCTAAAAGTTTTGGACTACCTATAAGTAAACTTGAACTTGATTATGATACTCCTAGAGAAGTAGGATATCAACTTAAAGATTATGAAAAAGACTATATAACAAATGATGTTAAGATTATGGCTTTAGCTTTAGATGTATTATTTAAACAAGGACTTGAGAGTATGACAGCTGGATCTAATGGACTAAAAGATTTTAAGACAACTCATTCAGTTAGGAGATATGATAGAATGTTTCCTGAACTTAATTATAAAGTAGATAAAGATATGCGACAAGCTTATAAAGGTGGTTTTACTTATCTTAATCCTATTTATAAAGAAAAAGATGTTGGAACTGGTGTTGTACTTGATGTTAATAGTTTATATCCTTCAGTAATGTATTCAAAACCCATGCCTATTGGAGAACCTATTTTATTTGAAGGAAAGTATCAAGAAGATAAAGTATATCCGTTATATATTCAAATGTTATCTTGCTGTTTTAAATTAAAACCTGGTAAGATACCTACTATTCAAATTAAAGGTAGTCATTTTATTGAAAATGAATACCTAGAAAGCTCAAATGATGAGATAATAACTTTAGTTTTATCCAATATTGATTTAAAATTATTTTTAGAACAATATGATGTAACTGAACTCTCTTATGAGTGTGGGTGGAAATTTAAAGCAATGAATGGAATATTTACTGATTATATTAATAAATGGATTAAAGTTAAAAATGAAGCAACTATATCAGGAAATAAAGGAATGAGAGCTTTAGCTAAAGTAATGCTTAATTCATTATATGGAAAATTTGCAACAAGTTTAGATGTACAAAGTAAATATCCTTATTTAGAAGATGGTATTGTTAAATATTATCTTGGTGAAAAAGATACTAAACATGGACTTTATTTACCAGTTGGAATATTTATTACAAGTTATGCTAGAGAAAAAACAATTAGAACTAGTCAAGCTATTAAGGATTATTCAATAAAGAAGTATGGAAAAGATATGTATATTTATAGTGATACTGATAGTATACATACATTACTTCCTACCCAAGAATTGAAACAATTTTGTGAAATTGATGATGTTGCCTTGGGTAAATGGAAGCATGAAAGTAGTTTTAGTAAAGCAAGATTTGTAAGACAAAAATGTTATCTTGAAATGATAGATGATGAAGTTAAAATAACTTGTGCTGGAATGCCTAAAAGTTGTTATAAATTTGTTGAATGGAAAAAATTTAAACAAGGTTTTACTTGTGGTGGAAAATTAACATTCAAACATGTTATCGGTGGAGTAAAACTTGTTGAAACTGACTTTACTATAAAATATGATAAGAAATTAAAACAAAGTATTAAGAACTTATGATATAATATAGTAAAGGAGAGTTGATAAAATGAAAGAATATTATGAAATAATGGTTCATAATAAAGGTGTGCAATTACTAGTTATATTTATAGTTTTAGATGTTATTTTTGGAATACTTAGAGCTATAAAAGAAGGTAAACTAAATTCTACTATTGGAATAGATGGAATAATTAGAAAAGTTGGAATGATTTTAACAATATGTGTATGTATTTTAGTAGATATAATTGTATCAATTGATTTAATTGCTTTTATTCCTGAAAATGTAAAAAGTGTTTTAGGTCTTTCAAAAATTGGTGTTAGTATGATATTCAATATTTTATATATTGTATTTGAAATACTTTCAATATTTAAAAATATGTATAAATGTAAATTGCCACTTCCTAAAAAATTAAAAGTATATTTAGAAAAAATATTAAAAGAATTTACTAGTGAAATAAAGGAAGGTGAATAAAATGAAAGTATTTACTGATAAAGAATTTATTAATAGATTAAAATGGTTAGTAAATGAAGTACCTAATGTATATCATAGTGAAAATGGAACTTGGTGTACTAAACATGATGGTAAAGTTTGGTTGGATTGTGTAGTCAGTATTAAGGGTTTATTATGGGGATTTATTAATGATTATTCAATAAATAATCGTGGTGGTGCAGTATATTTATCTAATGGAGTAGCTGATTTTACTCCTGATGGTGGACTTAATTATTGTGAAGATGTATCACAAGATTTTGGTAATATAAAACCTGGAGAATATTTATGTATGAAAGGCACAGGACATGGACATGCGGGTATATATTTAGGAAATGGAAAAGTATTTGAATGTACTGTTGCTTGGAATACAAATAAATGTATTATAAGTGATATTGATAAGTATGGAAATAGGTCTTTAAATGGAGTAAGATGTTTAAAATGGACTTATCATGGAAAATTAAATTATATTGATTATAGAATGGAGTATAATATGAAACATAAAATTGGAGAAAGAGTTAAAATTGATAAAGTATATGTATCAAGTGAAAGTGTTAATCCATTAACACCTGCTATTACTGAAGGTACAATCACAAGAATTATTGAAGGAGCAAGAAATCCATATTTGCTTGATGATGGAAATATTGGTTGGGTAAATGATGATTGTATTATTGAAGAAAAGCCAACTGATTATAAAGTTTTATATGAAGAAGAACTTAAAAAGAATAAAGAATTAGAAGTTACTAATAACAATTTAAGAGTAATTAATGACCAATTACAAGAAAAAATAAATAAAGCAATTAAGGATTTATCTTAATGAGAGCAGGACAAAGAATGGTGGGAAGAGATGGAAAAGAAGTAATGCTTTTTCCACTAGAATATTTATATATTACTCAAGGAGAAAATGGAAGTTTTTCTCATCAAGGTATTTTTGCTATTGATTTTGTTGAATGGTCTACAAATGGACAAGTACTAAATGCTCCTATGTATGCGCCATGCTCATGTAGATGTGTAGCAATAATAGATACATATAATAATGGTAGAGTATTTCAGAGTTTAGATAGAGTACATACTCCTGATGGACTTAAATATATTTAATCAAGGTGATGTTTTTGCTCATACTGGTACAGCTGGTGGTGTAACAGGAGATCATACACATTTTAATACAGCTTATGGAACTTATGCAGGTTGGGAAAATGTACCACCTGCTAATCATGGTGAACTTATTAATTCTAGTCATATATATGAAACTTGTTATGTAAATGACACTAATATTGTTGAAGGTTATGGATATAATTGGGTATCATATTCAGGTGGAATTACTCCAAGTGAATTACAAAGAAAAAGTTTTCCATGGTTTATATAT
>CADAMI010000043.1 GCA_902788975.1 uncultured Erysipelotrichaceae bacterium
ATTTTGTTCATAAACCAGCCTTTTTTCGGTTGGCAGTTAATAATATACCAAACAATTAACTCCTTGTCAACACTTTTTTTCATTTTTTTTACTTTTTTTCATTTTTTTAAATATATTGTAAAACAAGCACACTTTATTGTATGCTTGTTTTAATTATATATTCATTATTTATAACTATTTTTTTGTTATTCTTATTTTTATTTTAGTGGTTTTTGGAATATATGTTGCCTTAACGTCATCACCTGTTACTGTTATGGTCACTTCATGGTCACCTTCAGTATATCCAGTTAAATCAACAATTGCTTTAATTTTACTTTCATCGATGGCATTTAAGACTTCTTTAGTTCCTTTAACTATTACAGTTGTCTTTATTGATGATGCTCCTATTGCTGCTGCTTTATAGTTAGGATCTAAATTTGTTGTTTCTATCATGACATCATTAATTTCTTTACTATCTTCTTCACCAAGAGAAATTGTAATTTTTACATTCTTAACCGATAATTCACGTAATCCGGTTGGTATTGAAATTGGTACATTAAATGTCTTATTATCGCTTAAATTTGTTACATCCACTTCGACAGGTATAAACTCTATTTTGCCTAATTTGCTTTCCTCTCCGTAAACAGTTATTTTCGTCTCACTTGAAGTAATTGAACTTATTGCCTTACCAAATTGTACTTCTCCTATTGGAATTACTTTTATTGGTACTTCTTTGTGTGGAGAATCAATATTAATTGTCGCCGTTACTTTACTTGGAACCATTTCCACTTCAACAACTTTGCCGTCATTATCATATGCTATTATCGGAACATTTTCAAGTGTCATGACGCCAACTTCAGTATCTACTAGTTTTGATATATCAACAAGTGCTCTAACGTTTGCAACTTTATTAATTATGTGTTCTGCTCCTTTAATTATTATTTCTGTTTTATCAATTGTTACTTGAGACACTGATAATTTTGTATCTAATACTTCTTTATTTATTGTGTCAATTGAAGCAATTTTAGTTGTTGATACTTTTGGATATATATTTATATTTACTGATCCTGGATCTAATTTATAATCAATAGAGTCAATTTCACTTTTATAATTTAAATTTACCCTGTGAGTCCCTGCTTTTAATTTTGATATATCAACAGTTACTATACCATTTGATGATTGTTTTGCAAGATACATATCAATTTTTCTTCCAATCAGTGTTACATCAACCGTTTCTGGGAGTCCCTCAACAACATATGTTTCTGTATTATATATGGCTTCCACTTTTTGGTTATATAATACTTCAGCATATGAATCTAAAAGAGATGTCGTTTTTCGGTCTATTGTAAAGAAAGCCACAATTGCTACTAAAAGTGATATAAAAACTAAAGTATTTTTCTTCACTAACCATCTTTCAAATTTATCTGTTCTCCTGGTCATCTTATCTGTAATAAGCAAAATAAACTTTGTTATTGGTGTTATAATCTTTTTATCAATTAGTTTTATAATAGCTCTGATAAAAAGGAAGGCTTTTCTTGTTCTTTTTTTACTTTTATTCTTTTTCATAGTTGTCGTCCTCTCTTTCATCTTCTTGTCCTTCATCCAATAATAATTCTTTTTTAGGTTTCAATTCTTCAACTAAAATCATTCTCGCATCATCAATTGATAAATTATAATTTAAAACACCTTCAATTGCTATTGAGATTTTTCCAGTTTCTTCAGAAACAACAATTGCTATACAGTCGCTTTCTTCGCTTATACCTAGAGCAGCTCTATGTCTAGTTCCTAATTTTTTGTTGATTTTACCATTTAAACTTATTGGAAAAACTGTGCCAGCACTCATAATTTTATTCCCTTGAATAATTACTCCACCATCGTGTAGAGGATTTCTTGGGAAGAATATAGATATTAATAATTCTGATGAAATATCAGCGTCAAGTGTTTTGCTTTTTTCTATGTAATCACTTAAGCTAACTTCTCTTTCGATAACTATTAATCCACCAATTTTCGCTTTACGCATATAATCGATTGAATTCATTATTTCGTAAACAACTTTTTCTCTTTCATCTAAAGTTAATGATCGGTGTCTGGTAATAATTTGTTTTTTACCCAATTGTTCTAATCCATTTCTTATTTCTGGTTGAAAAATAATAATTAAAGCTAAAACTCCCCAAGTTAAAATATATTCTAATATTACTCCTGTAGTTTTTAAATCAAAATAATCACTGATAATTTTGACAATTAATAAGATAATAATTCCTTTTAAAAGAAAAACCATTTTTACATTGTTTTTTAAATTTTTTAATACAGCATAAGCTAAGATCCAAACAAAGGCAATATCAATCATAGCCTTTATTGTAATCGATATATTATTTAATAGCATTAATATACACCGTCCTTTATATTCATTTTATATTATATCATAATATATTAAAAATTGATAGTTTTATTTTTCTATCTTTTATTGTATAAGAAAAGAAGCATTTATTTTGCTTCTTCAGTTACTCTGGTTTCTCTTATAACAGTTACTTTAATTGTTCCAGGATATTGAACGTCCGATTCAATTTTTTCTTTTATACTTCTTGCAATCTGATATGACATCAAGTCATCAACCTCTTCTGGTTTAACAACTACTCTTAATTCTCTTCCAGCTTGAATGGCATATGCTTTATCTACACCTTCAACACTATTACCTATTTCTTCAATTTTTTCCAATCTTTGGAAATAGTTCTCTGTGGAATCATTACGAGCTCCTGGGCGAGATGCGGAAATAGTATCAGCAATACTTACAATTGATGAAATGACACTCGTAGCCGGAGTATCGCCATGATGTGATGCAATAGCATTTATAATTACTCTATTTTCATTATATTTTTTTGCTAGATCTACGCCAATATCAACATGACTTCCTTCCATTTCAAAGTCAATTGCTTTGCCGATGTCGTGAAGTAACCCGGCTCTTTTGGCAAGGTTTACATTTTCGCCAAGCTCAGCTGCTATTAAGCCACTTATATAGGCTACTTCTTTTGAATGTTTTAAAGCATTTTGGCCATAACTAGTCCTAAAATGTAATTTACCAACAATTTCAACAAGTTCTGGATCCATTTTGGATAAACCTAATTCATAAATGGCATTTTTTCCATATTCTTTAATTTTTTGATTAACTTCATTGCACATTTTGTCATATACTTCTTCAATTCTTGCTGGATGTATTCTTCCATCTTTAATTAAAGTTTCCAATGTTAATCTAGCTATTTCTCTTCTCAATGGATCAAAACTAGAAATAACAATTGCTTCTGGTGTATCATCAATTATCAAGTCAACACCGGTAACGGATTCGATTGTTCTTACGTTTCTTCCTTCTCTTCCAATAATTCTTCCTTTCATTTCATCACTAGGAAGACTAATTACTGAAATGGTTTG
The DNA here is from genome assembly GCA_902788975.1 of uncultured Erysipelotrichaceae bacterium. GTDB lineage: Bacteria > Bacillota_I > Bacilli_A > RF39 > UBA660 > RUG705. Next base: position 3,403 of record CADAMI010000043.1, read on the forward strand.
TTCATTAGTTACGTCAGCGGCATATTTTTCCATTGAATTAACTAACATTTCTTTAGCTTTTGAATCAACATCTAATTTGGCTTCAGTTTCTTTTTCCTTAATGTAAGCTGCAATTTCTTTAGACATTTTTTCTTCAACTATTTTCATAACTGCTTCTTTAGCTTGTTCTTTAGTGAAACCACTAATTCTTTCTAATTCTTCTAATTGTTCACGTTTAACTGCTTCCATTTTTTCTTTAAGTTCTTGAATCTCATCTTGCTTTTTTAAAAGGTTATTTTCTCTATCTTCTAAACCTTTTTCTCTACTTTGCATCATTTCATCGCGTTTATCTATATTTTTTTCGCGTTGTAATAATCTTTCTTCAGATTCTTTTAATTCATTTTTCTTTTCTTTTATTTCCTTGTCAGCGTCTAATTTTAATTTGTTTATTTCTTCTTTTGTTTCAAATATGCTTTCTCTTTTTATTTTTTCGGCTTCTTTTTTTGCTGAAGTGATAATAGAATCCGCTTTTTTTTCAGTTTTTTTATTTTTTAAATAATTGATTATTAATAATATAATTACACCAATTATAATGCCAAGAACGAATGAGAAAATGGAGAATACTGCTTTATTCACATGAACACCTCCATTCTTTAAATTGTTTTATATTATAGAAAAAATTATTATTTAAATTTAAACTATACAATATAATTGTATATTTCTTTTGATATTCTGTCAAGATTTTATTTTAATAGAAAAAAGCAATCGCTTGCTTTTAATTTGGTATTCTTAATTTTTTTACTATTTTTTCTGGCAATATACTTATAATACTCTTAAAGTTTATAACGATATACGTACCACCACATACCAATCCAGTTATTATTATGTTTGTAAGTTGAATTAATTTTCTAGGGCTATTTATAGGTAAAAACATTTTAAATATTTTTAGCATAATTATCAACACAGTTGTTGATAGAATGAATCTTGGTATTGATGCAATCGTTTCATTGTAATTCAAATGCATTTCTTTGTTTAAATAATGTAGACTAATTCCATTAGCGGTAATAAAGCATGCAAGGGTTGCAGCGATTGCTCCATAGTATGCAGGCCATCCAATTTTGTCAAATAAAACCATTAATGGGATGTCTAACGCAACATTAATTAATTGTCCAATAATAACACTTTTATATATTACTTTTTGTCCATTAATGCTTTGAAGTAATGAATTTACGACAATATATAAGCAATCAAATATGGTAACAATAATATTAAATTTAATAATTAATGACCCATATTCATTAGGACTATAAAATGTATTCCACATACTTGTTGACATAATACTCATAAAAATAGCTAATGGGGCAATAATTAATAGAATTATCTTTAGACATTTATTAAATGTTTGATTCATTGATTCATTATTCTTTTCATTATAATCCTTTACCATATTTGGTATTAAGCTTATTATCAAGCCGTTAGCAATAGATGTTATAATAGTATTAATTTTAACACCCCAAGTAGTAAATACACTGCCAATAAATTCTGTATTAGTGGCTGTAAAACCTAATTTTGGTAATGTTTTAATTATCAAAACCATATCGACAAATGTTGTAGCATTATTAACTAAATTAATTACAATAAAAGGAATTGAATATACAATTATTTTTTTAATTATTTCTTTATCATTTTTTTTGTTTTCTTTTACTTCAATATCTAATCCTAGTTGATGCCTATTCTTTCTTGTTATTATATCTAAATATATATAAGTTGCTAATCCTCCAAGACATGCAGCTAGTGTTGAGGTAACAACGGCATATTTAACTGGTAAATTAAATACTCTAACGCATAGATAACTGCCTATTATAATAATGGCAATACGTACTACCTGCTCAATTATTTGACTTATTGATGGCTCCTTAATGTAAGTGTGTCCTTGAAGGTATCCTCTTTTGATACTTAACATTGGGATAATTAATAAGGCAAAAGAAATGGATCTAATAACTAAGGCAACATCTTTTATGTTGTTTCCACCTGTTAATTCTCCAATTATTAATTTAGCAAATAATGGTGCAAACATGAAACATATCAGGAATGACACAATAGAAAAAATCATTATTACTTTGGAAGATATTTGATACATTCTCACTTTTTTATCGTCTTGCTTTAATGTAGCATATTCACTAGTTAATTTACTTATAGCTAATGGAATGCCTGCTGATGAAATAATTAAAAATATATTATATATATTATAAGCATATCCGTATAGAGTTCCACCTTTTTCACCGATAATATCATAAAACGGAATTACGTAAAGTACTCCCAATATTTTTGTTATTATAATACATATAGTCGCAATAAATGCGCCTTCAAGAAAGCCTGATTTTTTTAACTTACCCATTATACACCTCTTTTTTACTATAACGATAAGTTAATTATATCATTTCATAATTTATTTGTAAATTATTAGTATCTTTTTTTAATTCAAGACATATATTTGAATATATTAAAGAAAGGAATGATAAAATAATGGAAACACTTAAGGTAGGAACAAAGTCTAATCCTAATTCAGTTGCTGGAGCATTAGCAAATGTTTTTAGGGAAAAGGATAGTGTAGAAATTCAGGCAATTGGGGCTGGAGCATTAAATCAAGCGATTAAGGCTATTGCAATAGCTAGAGGATTTGTAGCACCAGCTGGAAAAAATTTGATATGCATTCCAGCATTTGCTGATATTGTGATTGATGGCGACGAAAGAACGGCTATTAAACTTATTGTTGAGGCTAAGTAGTCTCTTTTTCTTTTTAGTTGTGTTTATCTTTATGTATATTATAATGATTTTATAATAAAAGTGAGATGATTGAATGAGACTTGTATTTATAAATTTTATAAATGATTTTATGGATAATATAAAAGGTATTAAAAGGAAAGAAATAAAAAAACAAATACCTAATATATTAACTTTTTCAAGAGCATTGGCACCAGCTGTTATTATTCCAACTCTACTTGCAGATAGATTAGATATTGTTGTTGTAGAATTAATTATATTTGCGATAACAGATTTTTTGGATGGCAGATTGGCTAGAAGGTATAATTGTGTCTCGCAATTTGGAGTAAAATTAGATGCAGTTTGTGATAAAATATTTGCATTAGGTATAATGATTCCAGCAATTATTAAATACAAAATTTTGCTTATTAATATGATATTGGAAATATGTATCAGTTATATAAACTTATTATCAGAAGCAAAAAACAATCACCCAAAAGCAAATATGATAGGAAAAATTAAAACAACATTATTATCAATAACACTGATAATTTCTTATATTCCAACAATTGACAAAATTATTATTTTGATTGCTTCAATTATTACTTTTATGTTTCAAATAATGACTTTTGTTAGATATAAGGAAATAGATATAGATAAGGACAAAATAAAGAAGTAGTAATTATGATATGAACCCCGTTTCTTGGACAAAATAGAAACGAGGTTTTTATATGGGTAAATTAAAATATGAAGATAGAATAAATATATATAATGATAGGAAAA
>CADAMI010000044.1 GCA_902788975.1 uncultured Erysipelotrichaceae bacterium
TAGCATGTTCATTAAACTATAAAACCCCAATTCAGTACAAAACTGAATTAGGGTTCTAAAAAATTCTTTTTTAGTGTCCACTTTTTATTGACTTATTCATATCTCACGCATATAATCTTTATTTTTGTATGGATCTTTGGGGTCAATATGGTCATAAAACATTATACCATTTAAATGGTCAAATTCATGTTGGAAAGCAATAGCTAGTTCTTCACGTACACGATATTTGACGGGATTACCATCTAAGTCATAACCTGTAAATGTGGCTCTGGCATATCTTGGAACGATGCCTTCAACTTCACGATTAACACTAAGACAACCTTCACCCTCAGCGGCATATATTAATTCTTCAGAATGAGATATCATCTCTGGATTAATTATAATATAGTTTTTAAAGTTGCCTTCAGTTTCTTCATGACAAATAACAAAGAATCTTTCATTAACTCCCATTTGTGGAGCGGCAAGTCCCATACCTGGTCTTAAATTATATTTTTTCGCAAATTTTTCAATTTGTGAGTAATATAAATGTTCTAACATATCGTTTATTAATTTCTTTTTATCTTCACTAAGTGGAAACTTTACTTCGTAGTTTTTAGCTCTTAAATGTTTATCTTTTTCATCTAATATATCAGAAGTTTTAATCATACTATCCCTTCTTTCAGTAGTATTTTAACACAAATGACTGTTTTTGTAAAGAAAAAAGGGAAGCAATTCCCTTAAACTAGTTGTTACCAAAGCTTCTAGATCCTAATATTATAACAAGTAGGATAAATAGTACTAAAACGATAGCTGCTCCGGAATTATATCCACCTGTATAGCCATATCCATACATTGGGTAAGAATATGATGCATTGTTACATCCACATCCACTATTTCCAGAATATCCTCCATAATAATACATAATGATACCTCCTTTTTTGTATCTATTATAGTTTATGGAGAAAATAATTTAGTGTTCCTTTTTTTACCCAAAAACGAATACTAATTACTATTATTAGTATTCGTTTTATTTAACATTGCTTTAATTTTTGTTTCAGCATTAATTTCATCTTCAGATTCAGTTAATTTAATAATTTCTTCAATTGATGTAAAACCGGCTAATACTTTATATAAACCATCTTGAAGTAGGGAAATGACGTCAGAATTATATACAAGTTCTCTAAGTTCAGCTTTAGTTATTTTAGCATTGATAGCATCTCTAACTTCTGGTGAAATTAGTAGTACTTCTTGAATAGCAATACGTCCATGATAACCGCCAGAACATTCTGGACAACCAACTGGTGTATATATTTGATTAACATCCATATTTAAAAACTTTTTAAACATTTCTTTTTCATAAGGAGTAGTTTCTCTAGGGACTTTACATTTATCACATAATTTTCTAGCTAATTTCTGACTGACTATGCCAGACAATGCTGATGCTAATAAATAACGTTCAACATCCATATCAAGTAATCTTTCAATAGTTGTAAGTGAATTATTTGTGTGTAGCGTCGATAATACTAGGTGACCAGTAATTGATGCTCTAACGGCGATTTGGGCTGTTTCAGAGTCTCTTATCTCACCAATCATGATAACGTTAGGGTCTTGACGTAGGATACTTCTTAATACGGTAGCAAAATCTAGACCAATTTCACTATTAACTTGTACTTGGTTTAAACCTTCAATTTCCATTTCAACTGGATCTTCAACGGTAATTAGATTGGTACCTTTGACATTTAATTTCTGCAAGAATGAATACACAGTCGTTGATTTACCACTACCAGTAGCTCCTGTTACTAAGATAATACCATTGGGTTCTGATAACATCTTTAATATTTTTTTATAATTATCTTCAGAAAAGAATAAATATTCAATACCTTGCAAGCTGCGGGAATAGTCAAGTATACGAATAACGATTTTTTCTCCCTTTTTGGTTGGTAGAGAAGATACACGCATATCGAGATCCATTCCTTCAAGGGTAGTTTTAATTGCACCATCTTGCGGCAAACGTGTTTCAGTTATATTCATACCAGATAATATTTTAATTCTGGTAATAACATTATTTTTAACATTATTGGGTATATCCAAATAATCATTTAATATACCATCAATTCTTATTCTTACTTTTAAACATTCATCCGTATGGTCAAAGTGAATATCACTTACACCAGCTTTGGCTGAATCTATAATAATTTTATTAACAATATCTACAACTGGCGTATTAGCAAAATCGATTGTACTTTGCATCATATCACTCATCCCATTCTTCTTATTCTCTTTTAATTATATAATAAAATATTTCTTTTTTCAATACAATTATCTATTTAAAATTATAAGACCTAAACTAATTCCTATAATTATGGCTATTACTGACATTAAAACAATAGAAAGAAAACTTGTAAAGCCATGTTTATTACTTGGAGGAACTAATTTTTTAATTTTACCACTAGCTTTTGCATTTGCTTTATCTATTTCGTTACTACCGTTAGTAGGTCCGCTTAAAGTAGTCCAACCAGTATCATCGTTTGCTTGGATTGTAAATATATTTTGGGTATTTAAAGTAATTCCATTAAAATAACCATTTAAATTAATATCTAACCAATCAATAAACTTCTTATCATCATTTGTTTGAGTAACAATATCAATAACTGGATCTATTATTACTTCATCGTCGTTACTAGTAATAGCCTTATATGAATTATAGGTATATTTTTGTAATCGTTTAAGTAACATACTATAAGCATGTTCATCATTTTCGCTATTAGCTTCGTTTAATTCATAAGTTGTAACATTTGTTAAGACATATATATAATTACTATTTTTTCTATATAATAGATCACAAATTTTTTTAATTTCTAAAGTTGTTTCACTTTTCAATAAAGATTTATAATATTCTTCAGGAAAATCAATAATCATTTTATAATTGTCTTGTTTATTAGTAGGGGTACACATATAGTATTCTTCAGCGTCATCAGTATACATTTGATAAACGATATAGTTATCATATTGTGCAATTTTAATGCCATTTTTAATAATTATATCCATATATATGCCTCCTATCATAAACATTATATCATATATTTAAAAAAATAAAAATAATTATTTTATATAAAACAATTATATAACAATAAACGCTTGTTTGATTTATGCGTTTAAATCCCTTGACAAATAAGGAATTGTATGTTAGTATATTAATTCGTAACAAGGGGGGTACATATGAATAATAACTTTTTAATCGAGTATTTAAATGAAAATGAATATCATAAAAAAGAACGTTCAATAAAAAAATATAATATGTTAGCCTATAAAAAATTATTATTTGAATTTTATCCAAGTTTAAGAGATGGAAATTTTATTGGTGTAGTTGTAGGACACAACGATAAAGAAGATACAACTAAATACGAGTTAAAATTACCAACTGATGCAATGTTCAATAAAGTACATGGCGATATTGTATTGTGTTATACAGCCTATCATAAACAAAGAATAATTATGTTAGAAGATATAACAACTCCAGATGATATATTAACTGAAGGGCATCAAAAAGAATTAACTACATATAAAGGGGTTATGGTTTCAAAAAGTCATGCCGATAAAGATATTTTTAAAATTAATTTATTAAACATGTTAGAAAAATAAAGGAGAATAAAATGAAATTAAATTATGATTGGGGTATTTATGCATCTGTTATTGATTTTCTTGATAGAATATATAACAATACAGTATCATCACTTATAGAAAATGGATATGATATTAAATATGCTAATGAATTTATTAATGATATAGAAGATTATTTATATTATTTTAAAATACATAATTATAATATAAATAATATAATACATAAATTGGAAGACATTGAATCTATTGAGTTTTATGATTCACTAGTAATAAATAATGTTAATGATAATATTAAGTTTCCACCAGTATTAAATAAAACAATAAGAATTTTATTAAATGCAAGTATTCAAGGTGATAAAAGATTATCATCTCGTGAACGCAGAAGATTATATTTATATCAAGGACTTTCTCATAGTCTAATATCTATGAAAAGTAAAAAAACTTTAGAATTTAGTAAAATATATAGTAAATATCTTAGATATAATATATCTAAGACCGAAACAATTGTTAATAATGGATGGTTGTTAATTGAAGATGTTTTATCTCAGGAATTGGCCGAAAAAATTACATATTATGCTTTGAATAAAGTTAGACCACAATGTAGACCAGGATTAGAAAATGAAGAATTTCCAATTAGTGGTTCAAAAATATCAAGTAATCTTGAAATGTATCGTGTATTTCAATCTTTATTAGTTAATTTTGGATTAACATTAGGTAAAATATCTACTATATATGATTATAGTGAGAAAGCAATAATTAATGACTTATTAAAATATGCGATAAATAATAACTTGTCGTATTTAGTAATAGCCGAATACAACAAGAAAGATAATTTAGTATCTTTATATCAAACACTATATTTAATGGGATTATTAGTTAATGAAATGTATCGAACTTATAATATTAATTTTATTTATGATAGCTTTTTAACAGAAGAAGAAGTAAATGAAATATTTGAGAATATTTTAGAATTAACTAATTCTTTGATTAGTTTTGATAATGAGGAATATCCTGATGCTGATATAACAAATATTTATTTGGATAGAGAACATAAAGAAAAAATATTAAAATTAGTAACATATCATGAAATATAGAAAATTCTTGATTAACAAGAATTTTTTTCTTATTTATAAGAAAAGTGCTTCAAAAATTACCAAAATTGCATTAATACATATTGACACACATATGTATGTTTGATATAATTAGTTTGGTCATAGAAAGGATCTGGTAATTATGTATAGAGCATTTAAGTTTAGATTATACCCAAATAAAGAACAAAAAATATTAATTAATAAAACTTTTGGTTGTTCTAGATTTGTTTATAATTATTATTTAAGTAAAATTAAAAATAGTAAATATATTAATGCTTATACAAATATATCAGATTATGTTAATGAGCTAAAATATATATATCCTTTTCTTCAAGAAGTAGATAGTATAATTATTAGAAAAAGTATCTTTCATTTAGATGATAATATAAAGAAATGTTATAACCATCATTTTGGTTATCCAAAATATAAAAATAAATTTAACAGAAATAGTTATATGACTAATGCTATATATAAAGATTATAAAGATAAAACATATTGTAATATCGAAATAGACTTAGTAAATAGAAAAATTAAATTGCCTAAACTTAAATGGATAAGTATTAGAGGTTATAGAAATACAAAAGAAATAAATGGTAAAATTATTAACGCCACGATATCTAGAGAAATAACTGATAAGTATTATGTATCAGTAGTTTTTGATATGCCAGATATTATTAATAAAGAATTAATACCTAGAAACATAATAGGTATTGATATTGGCATTAAAAAACTATTAACATTATCAGATGGAGTAACATTTGATAATAATAAATACATTTTAAAGTATGAAAAAAGAATTAAAAGACTACAAAGATGCTTATCAAGAAAAGAAAGAAAAAGTAATAACTATTATAAATATAAAGAAAAAATAAGTATCCTTTATAGTAAACTAAAGAATGCAAGAAAATATTATCTCCATAATATAACTAAGAAAATAACTGATGAATACGATATTATAACTTGTGAAAACCTAGATACCAAAAATATGATAATGAGAAAGAAATTATCTAAAAATATTACTGATGCTTCATTTAGTGAAATACTTAGACAATTAGCTTATAAATCAAATTATAAAAATAAGTATTTTTATCAAATAGATGAATATTATCCATCAAGTCAAAAATGCAATCATTGTGGTAATATTGATAAACGATATAAAGATATAAAAGAAAGGACATATAAATGTACTAAGTGTGGTAATGTAATAGATCGTGATTTGAATGCAAGTTTAAATATTTGTTATGAAGGATTAAAGTTATATATGAAGGGACTTTATAGATAAAGAACAGAACAAAATTTCTTAAATATTAAGAATTAGTACGGTAGCGACTATCGGATATTAAGTCTGTGGAGAAGTCTGGATACAGGGTCTATGAAGCAGAAACCCATCACTGTGAGGTGATGGCGATGAATTTTAATTCATCTTTTGTTCTAATTATATTGTGATAATTATGAAGAATGAATTACGTAAACAGTATATAGATATTAGAAATAAAATTGAAGATAAGGAAATTAAAGATAATAACATTTTTAATAAATTACTATCCAATAAATATATTAGAGATAGTAAGTTAATATTAATATATGTATCTTTTAATAATGAAGTTGATACAATTAATATAATTAAGTATTTTTTAAAAAATAAATTAGTAGCTGTTCCTAAAATTGAAAATAATATGATGAGTTTTTATTATATAAATTCATTATCTGAATTAACAAAAGGAAAGTATAATATTTTAGAACCTGTTACTAATAATATTGTTAATGATTTTTCATCATGTGTATCAATTACTCCAGGAGTATGTTTTTCTAAGAATTTATATCGAATTGGCTATGGTAAGGGATTTTATGATAAGTTTTATTCTAAATATAAAGAAATATATAAAATAGGATTATCATATGATGAATGTATTATAGATAATTTTAAGGTAGATATATATGATCAAAAATTAGATGAAGTAATTACTCCCAATAATATTTTCAAAAAAAATATATAATTATTAAAAAAGTGATATAATTATATTGTTCTTCACGTGTCCTCGTAGCTCAGTAGGATAGAGCGATTGCCTCCTAAGAGTTTTTAAATTTTCAAATCGATTTTGAAAAAAACGAATAGATTTTAAAAAAGGGAGGTAACTATCAAGGATGAGTTATGGGATTATACGTCCCCGTAGCATAATAGGAGAATGCAGTCGCCTCCTAAGCGACAGATTGGGTGTTCGATTCACCTCGG
>CADAMI010000045.1 GCA_902788975.1 uncultured Erysipelotrichaceae bacterium
AAATATAAAACCCGTATTCATCCTACTATAAGGACGAATACGGGTATTCGTGGTGCCACCTTAATTTATTACTTAAAAAACCATTCATAAAATGGTTTGTTGTTCAGTAATCTCTTTTCAGTTCTAACAAACCTAGCAATATGATAACGGATTGCCTTCCGAACTAGCCTACTAAGAATTCTTTTCGGTAGTTAGCTCCAAGGTGTTCTTTCACCAAACATTTATTATTAGTTCCCACTATACCTAACTCACTTAAATAAATTATTTGGATACTTTTCCTCTTCCTCGCAATTCTAATATACCATATTATATGTATCAAGTCAATTTATTAGAATGTTATTTTTTTATCAATTTTATATTGATTGTAGAACAAAAGTTTGATATAATCATTTTAGGAACATTTAATAAGTTGGGTGGAGCCAAACTTCTAACGAAGGGAGGCGATAATATGAACAAGAAAGATTTTTTAATTTTTGCTTTAGTAATCATTATCCTACTTTTAATATTATTGCTATTTATAGTTCTAATATAAAAGAAATCCACCTAACTCAGCAATGATTTAGGTGGAAAGCATAATTTTTTATGGCAACACTCAACATAGCGATTATTAAGTGTTCCTTTAATATTGTATGAAGTTTCCTTCATCTATATACATAATAACATAAAAACGACTTTTTTACAAGTCATTTTACTATTATCTCGAAAAGTTCGAGTTTAATATCAATCTGGTGCGATAACAATAGATATTTTCGAAAATGATTACTTATTATCACTATCTACTTCAAGGAGAAATTTATCAAAGTCAGATTCAAATTTTTTATCTTGAATAACTCGATACTTTTCAAATTCAGATAAGGCTTTTTCTTCTGCAATTTCATGAGAAATTTTTCCTGAATCTCTTAATACATCTAAATCATCTGATAGTAGATATTTATCTATTCTATTAGCCCAATCTTCCATTGTCATAGGAATATTATTAAGTGCTCTTCTTTCTGCTAAATCTAGAAATGCTGTAACTATTAATTCTAAATTTTGTAATTCCTTTTTTGTTAAATAATTTTTTGCTATTACTACATCAGTTTCCATTTGAACTATTTTTCCACGAAGTTAAATTCATATTTTCTTTTGTATGATCTGCTCTTTCATAAATAATTTCTGCTGCAGTATGATGTGTAACTGCATAATGCATTTTATTTTGAACCTTCTTGAAAAACTTAATCGTAGTTGGAGACTTAGCATCATAATCAATAGATGTCGCATAGATATCTGTAATTTTTTGATAAAATCTTCTTTCAGATAATCTTATTTCTCTTATTTCAGCAAGTAAAGTTTTAAAATAATCTTCATCAAAAAATATACCATTTTCCATTCTTCTTTTATCAATAATATATCCTTTTTTAGAAAACTCTTTTAAAATTCTTGTTGACCATCTTCTAAATTGAATTGCTCTATCAGAATTAACTCTATAACCAACTGAAATAACTGCATCTAAATTATAATATTTAATTTTTCTAGATACTTGTCTGTTTCCCTCTTTTTGAACTATCGAGAATTCCTCGATAGTTGAATTTTTATCTAATTCTAAAGTCTTGTAAATGTTTTTTAAATGTAAGGAAACATTGTCTATAGAACAATCATATAATTCACTAATTGCTCTTTGTGTTAACCATAAATCGCCTTTTTCAAATCTAACCTCTATTCCTTTTTCTTTTTTCTGCCTTTCAAAAATTAAAAATTCAGCACTTGAACTTCTAATTATTAGATTATTATTCTCCATATAACCACGTCCCCTCTCGTAGATCAATTAATTAATATTTATATTTTCCTTTTTAAGTCTTGATAAATTTTTTGATAAAGAAATTATTTCAGGTGTTATTTCTTCTAATTCATTATCAACAACGACATAATTCTTTATAATAATATTACTAATATTCATCATCTTTTTTAGTTCATCTTGAATATAGTGCATTTGTATGCAATGTGGAGATTTATCAACTGTTGCAAAAATAATTTTATGTATTTTACCTGTTCTTAACATACCACCAATTTTAGTAATTGCCATATTTATATGTGTTTCTTCAAGACATAACTCATAAATGTTGTCAGAAATTTTTTGTAATTTCTTAAATCCTTTAGGTTGCATATATTTTAAGCAACTTCCAACAATTATTACAGTATCCTCTACATCGTATATATTAGTTTTCATTAATTCTTTCATTAATAATCAACTCCAAATCAATTATAACACACTATTTGACATAATAATTATTAAATTAGTATATGGTGGGAGTAATACTACCTTGCTTGCGTATTTATATAAAATAAAAGTCACACCAATTTAGTGCGACGATTTTTCCTAATGGTGCCGAAAGCAGGAATTGAACCCGCAACCTACTGATTACGATTCAGTTGCTCTACCGATTGAGCTATTTCGGCATAAGAAGAATTATTCTTCTGATACATTAAAATCAGCTAATTCTCCATTTTCTTTTAATATCTTATTTACTTTTTCCGTCGCTGCATTTAATTTATCAGAACACTCTTTAGCTAGCTTCATTGCTTTCGTATATTTTTCAATTGCATCATCTAAATTAACTTCGCCGCTTTCAAGTTCTTTTACTATTTCTTCAAGTTCTCTAATTTTATCTTCAAAGCTAAGTTCTTTTTCTTTACTACTCATTAGTTACCTCCAAGACTTGTGTCTTAATAATTCCATCTCTTACATTTATATCTATTATATCATCTTTTTTAATATTTTTACTATCTGATATAACATTATTATCTTTCTTAACAATTGCATATCCTCTTTTTAATGTATTCATCGGATTCAAAACATCTAATTTATTAATAACATGTTCTAAATTTTGTTTCTTATATTTATATAGAATTTCTGGATTAGTAATAACATAACTATTAATTTGTTTACTTAATCTTACATTCATATTATCAATTACTAATTTCATTTCCTTATTTAATCTGTCAATTAAAAAATCTAAATTCTGTTCTTTTATTTCATACATGGCTGTTGGTTTTTTTAATACATAACTAGTTGTGAGATTAACTAAAGATTGTTTTCTAGTATCGATTAAATTATTAATACTAAGTGTACTACGATTTATCGCATTCGCTAAATATGTATTTATCGTATCGATATTAGGTACTGCAAGTTCTGCGGCTGCTGTTGGTGTTGGAGCTCTTAAATCCGCCACAAAATCAGCAATTGTAAAATCTATTTCATGCCCAACTGCACTAATTACCGGTACTCTTGAATTATAAATTGCCCTTGCTACGATTTCTTCATTAAATGGCCACAAATCTTCAATCGAACCACCACCACGTCCAACAATCAACGTATCGATATTATAAGTATTAGCAATTTCAATATTTTTAACTATATCTTTAGCAGCATCTGCTCCCTGTACCAAAGATGGAAATAAAATAGTTTCACATATTGGATATCTTCGCTTAATCGTTGTTAAAATATCCCTAATTGCTGCTCCTGTACTAGCTGTTACTATGCCAATTTTTTTTGGTACTTTAGGAATCTTTTTCTTTTTATCCAGATCAAATAATCCTTCAGCCGCCAATTTCTTTTTTAATTTTTCAAATTCAACATATAAATTACCTAAACCATCTTGTTCCATTGATTCAACATATATTTGATAGGCTCCGGTTGCTTCATATACCGATATTTTTCCACAAACTAATACCTTCATACCATCTACAGGCTCAAATTTTAACCCATTAGCTTGATAAGAAAACATTACGGCATTTAATCTACTACCTTCATCTTTTAATGTAAAATATAAGTGTCCTCTCGTATGAGCTTTAAAATTTGATATTTCCCCTTTAAGATAAACCTTATTTAAAAATATATTATCTTCCATTACTCCTTTAATATAATGATTTAACTCACTAATTGTAATATATTCTCTATCCATAAGACACCTACTTACCTTTTACTATGACTATTAATCTTCTCTAAAATCATTCCTATATTATTATAATGTCTACTATAAGATAAGAAAATAATATTTTTATAATTATCTGGAACCCTAATATGTTTATCATTTTCTATCTTTATAATTAATTCTTCAATTTTATCAGGCGTTAATAATTCATACATTTTTTTAAAATAATCTACATAATTAGCTTCACTATTTAGGAAAAACAATAGATTATCATATACATCATAATTATTATTATCATTAACAGTTAATCTTGTTGTCCCAAACTTAAATATCTGTTCATAATCAAAATATGGAGTCAATTTACCATCTGTATCGTTTTCCTTAAGTTCATAATTATATTTACCATTATCGATATTTCCAATTAATATATCAAATAAAAAAGACTTTTTAATATCATCCATTATTCTATTTACAATTGATTCTTTATTTTCATAATTAATATAATGATTATTTAACGCATCACTAAGTAATTCTAAATTCATATCATTATATAATACTTTCTTATTGCTATCTAACAAATATTCATCAATTATTTTATCAATTGTAATTAATTTATAGTTATCTTCTCTAAAATCATTAGATACAACACCTTTTATTGTCTTATCTAAAGTAACAACCTCTAACATATCATAATATACACTATTGACATTTAAAAATTTTGCCATTTCAGAACCAATTAATTCTGGATAGCAATTATTTTCTTCTTTAAAAAATAATCTCAATGATTCAATATAAAAACATATTCTATGTCTATATAATGGTTTAATAATATTATTCTTAACTAGTTGATCATACTTACTATCAAACACTAAGTTTAAATAGCCATTACTTCTCTTCATTATTTTTCTCACTATGATATATTTTATCAAGTACTCCATTTATCATCTTACATACTTTATCATCAGAGTATTCTTTACTTAATTCAATTGCTTCATCGATACATGTAATATCTGGAGTATCTGTATTTAGTATCTCATATATTCCAATTCTAAGAATAGCTTGATCAGTAAAACCTAATCTATTAATATCCCAGTTTTCTAGATACTTATTAGCTAGTTTATCAATTTTATTTTTTTCTTTTAATACTCCCATAACCAATGAACTGATAAATTTATTACTTTCCTCTAATTGTTCATTAATTATATCTCTTATATCATAACTAATATTATTATTATCATATAAAAAAGCTTGATATAATATTGTCATTGCTTTATATCTTTGTTCATGTCTTGTCATACTGCTCACCTCAATATAATTATAATAACACAAAATTAACACTTTGTCATATTTTTAAAGAAAAAAACTAAAGAAAATTCTTTAGTTATTCACATTCATTAACATATTCAATTTTATTGATAACTTTTGTTATTTTATTTCTTGTTAATTTTATTATTCTATTAGTATTATCAACTTTTTTTAAATAGCCAGTTATCTCAAGCTGTCTTTTAGTAACACAAACATAATTATCATTATTAAATGATTTATCCTCTTTAATAACATAATTTTCAGCTGCAGCAAAAACTTCCTTATCCCTAATTGGTTTAGCTACAGATGTTGTTAAAGTATCTCTAGACATATTGATAACTATTATAAATAAAACTATAATTCCTAATAACCAAATGGTAAATTCAACCAATGTAAAGCCCTTATTATTCACCTACTCCTCACCCTTATTCTTCAAAACAAAGTTATAGGCACTTTCTACCATCTCCGGTAATTCATGTTTTGCTTCCCAACCAAGTACTTCTTTAGCCTTTCTAGTATCAGCATAACACGCTGCAATATCGCCGTCTCTTCTTGGTGCTATTTCGTATGGAACATCAACTTTATTGACTTCGCTAAAAGCTGAAACCATCTCTAAAACACTATAACCATGCCCTGTACCCAAATTATAATAATCTATTCCCGTATTTTTGTCAATATATTTTAACGCGCTTATATGTCCCAAAGCCAAATCAACAACATGTATATAATCCCTAACGCCTGTTCCATCAGGTGTATCATAATCATTACCAAAAACATTTAAATGTGGTAATTCCCTATTAGCTACCTTTACAATATATGGCATTAAATTATTAGGTATACCATTTGGATCTTCTCCAAGTAAACCACTTGGATGTGCTCCCACTGGATTAAAATATCTAAGTATCGCAATACTATAACTATTATCAGCTATATAAACATCTTTTAAAATACCTTCAATATACAATTTTGTAGATCCATATGGATTAGTTGTACTAAGCTTAGCCGTTTCCTTAATTGGTAATTCTTCCGGATTACCATATACTGTCGCTGAAGATGAAAAGACAATCTTCTTAACATTAAATTCATTCATTACTTCAAGTAACGTAATTGTTGAATCTAAATTATTACGATAATACATTAATGGCTTTTGAACAGATTCACCTACCGCTTTATAACCCGCAAAATGAATAACCGCATCTATTTTATTTTCATTAAATACTTTTCTTAACTTTTCTTTATCACAAACATCAAGTTCATAGAATTTAATTTCTTTACCCGTAATTTGTTTTAGTTTATCTAATACGATTGGCTTTGAATTACTAAAATCATCGACTGCTACAACATCATACCCATAATTAATTAATTCTACAATTGTGTGACTTCCTATATAACCTGTTCCCCCAGTTACTAATACTCTCAT
>CADAMI010000046.1 GCA_902788975.1 uncultured Erysipelotrichaceae bacterium
TTGAAATAAATAATACTTGACAAATTAATTATGAATTAATATAATATTAGTCCTGAAAGAAGACGATATTATGAAAATGAATTATTTAAAGATAAATGATAATTGTTCCACAAATATTAAAAGTCAAATAGAAAATAATAAGGGCAACGCAAATATCATACTACAAAATAAAAACATTTTTGAAGCCCTTCAAAAAGAATTATCAAATTTAAAAAACAAAGAAAACAATATTAATAGTTTGGGTAAACTTTCAAAAGAATTATACCTTACAAGTATACCAGTTATATTAATTTTTACAATATTTATAGAATTACTAAATACTGGTAGATTTGACCTTTCAGAATATATAATTTTAAATAGTATTGCAACTCCAGCATCAGCATTATTTAATTCTTTTATATGTGGGACAAGTTTAAGTAGAAAAAAGAAACTTGCTGACATAAACACACAAATTAAAAGTAAAGAGGAAGAACTTAGTGTACTATGTCATGGAAGCGTTAGCAAAAATGAATTTATTCAATTTAGAAAGATAGAAAGTACAAACACATATAAAATAAAACCAACAGATCATTCTTATGAACCAGAAGATATTAAAATATTAACTAGAAAAAAAAACAATATAAAGATGTAAATTATAGATATTTATGTCTTTTTATTTATCTAAAAAAGATTTATAATTATATTGGTGATTGTATGAAAGAAATAATAGAGATATTAACTAAAAACAAAGAAACAATTAGTACAATGGAGTCATGTACCGGAGGTGGCATTGCTAATGCTATTACTAATGTTGAAGGAGCTAGTGAAGTTTTAAAATTTTCTGCTATCACATATTCAAATGAATATAAAATAAAAATGGGCATATCAAAAGAAACAATTGATACATACACTGTTTACAGCAAAGAAGTAGCCAATGAAATGAGTAAATGTATAAGTAATTATACTAATTCAGATTATGGAGTAGGAGTAACAGGTAAATTAAATAGAGTAGATAGATTTAATCCATATGGCTCAGACAATAGTGTTTATATCAGTATATATTCAAAAAAAGATAATAAATACCGCAATGCTACAGTCGAATGCACTGAAGGTAGTCGAAAAGAAAATAAAGAATTAGTCATAAATACAGTAATTTATTTATTAAAAAATATAATAAAAGAAAATGATTAAACTGGTGTTATTATGTCAGAGAAAAATTATTATATTATTGAAAAGAATATAAATAAAATATATAGAGGAGAACCAACTAATTTTTTAGACCCTAACACATTAAAAAATGTCATAAATAAGCTAAAAGGAATTAATTACAATATATATTATCCATATAAAGATAGTGATAAAGCAATTATATATACTGATAAATTGCCAGAAATATATCTATTAGAAATATTCTCATATGATAAATTAACACATAGAGAAATAATGGGTAGCTTATTTGGACTTAATATTGATAGTGAATTATTTGGTGATATCATTATAACTAATAACCATTATTATATAATGATCATAAACTCAATATATCCATTAATAAATAATAATTTAAATATGATAGGTAAACATCCTATAAAATTAAAAGAAGTACCATTAAGTATATTAGATAATTATGAAAGAAAATATGAGGAAATAGAATTAATAGTATCCAGTATTCGTATTGATAACGTTATATCTAGTCTAATTGGAACAAGTAGAGAACAGACAAAAAAGAAATTTCTAGAAGATGAAATCATTTTAAACTATGAAATATGCCATAAAATAAACTATGAATTAAAAGAAAATGATACTTTTAGTATACGAAGATTTGGTAAATATAAATTTAGTGGTATTATTAAAGAAACTAAAAAAGGAAACTTCTTAATAAAATGTTTAAAATATATAGATAATTAATTTTTATAAAATAAGGAGATGTAATAATTGATAAATTTAGATGAAATAATGAATTATTTATGTGCTGAAGGAACAATAAATTATAAATGCTACGATACATTAAAGAAACTATTATTAGAAAATGATGAATTTAGATTAAAAATAATTAAAGGAATATCTGAGAAAAAAATTAAAGGTTTTGATAAAGAATTATGGCAGAAATTAGAAGGCCAAAATTTAAGATCTCCACGTGTAAGAAGTTTTGTAGATGTTTTTAAGGATGGATATAATCAAGGATATTGTACAGTATGTGCTAAGCAAGTAAGTTATTCATTAGATACATGCTATTTATGTGGTGGAGTGTTACCAATTCTAAAAGGAACATCTAATTGCCCAGATGGCAGTCATACGTGGATTGAATATCAAGATAAAATAATTGATACTACTCTAATGTTAATTATTGATAATTCATATAAAGATTTACTAGGATATATTGAAGAAAATAGATATAATCCAAATTATGATTCAATATATAATGCCACAAAAGAATTTACTAATGATGTGACGATAAAAAAAGAAGATAAAAAAAATGCAAAGTAATTATAAAAAATTAATAAATATATATGCTAGTGATATTTTAGAAAATGATAAATATAATACCCAAAAAGAATATATGCAACACGGTAAAACTAGCGTTTTAGAACATGAAATGAATGTAACAATATATTCATTAAAAATATCAGAAAAATTTAAGATAAAAATAGATCAAAAATCATTGATAAGAGGAGCATTGTTACATGACTATTTTTTATATGACTGGCATATATCAGATAAAAATCATCGATTACATGGATTTATTCATGCTAAAAAAGCACTATTAAATGCAAATAGAGATTTTAAATTAAATGATATAGAAAAAAACATGATATATACTCATATGTTTCCAATGAATTTAAGAATACCAAAATACAAAGAAAGTATAATTCTATGTATAGCTGATAAAATCGTAGCCACCAAAGAAACAATTAAAAGAAAATAAAAAAGAGCCATCAAATTAATGATGGTTCGATTCATCTCAATGGAGCTATAAAGATACGATATACGACCTTAAATTCTTCTTTGTAATTTGATTATACAATAATAATTACCATTAGGCAATGTTTTTAATAATATTAATAATTATTTTATACTTATTTATCAAAATGATAAGTCTTTTTTTATGTCATTTTCTCAAAACTGTCATTTTGATGAAGTAAAGTAAATGTTGGAAATTTTACAGAGAAAATACAAGTTATATAATTAATTTGTATTTTTTACTATCTTTTAGATAAGAAATAATCTAATCTATAGTTATCTTTAAGATTAAAACTATTATTATCAATTTGATATTGTTTATTATATTTTTAATTATTATTAATAAAGGTATTTGATTGATTTCTAAATTGTGTAATAAATTTTTCTAAATTAAGTTTTTTATAAACTGATTCTCCAGTTTTAAAATTGTAATATATTTCTTCAGTAAGTTTAATATTATTAGCTTTCATAGTGAGTAATTGAGTTATATTTTCTAATCCATCATTTGAATAAGCATGTGGTCTTGAAGTAATAAATTTAGCATATTTATTAGATATATGTCCTTCCATAGAACCTGGGCATTTATAATCTGGATGATGTTGATTTATTATTCCATCTATATGATTTATTAAATAATTATGTTGTTTGATCATTTTATCTTTTTGATCTGGATAAAGTTCATATTGTACTTTTACTAATAATTAAATTCATTAATCATTTTATTTCTTAAGTAATTATCAGCAAGTTCAGTTATTGTTGGTTCCTTTTTAAAAATATAGTTTAATAATTTTCTATAATGAAATTTATCTAGAACAAATATTATATTAGAAAATGCCACATCATAACCAGTAATCCACGTGCCACCATCACTAGATAAAAATATTTTATCATCTTTATTTAAATCATAGGTTGTGTCTAAATATTTATATGTTTCTTCCCATAATTTATCTGTTTTTAAAATTGAGGATGCAATGTAATGCGTATTTTTAAGTTCTTTTTTCTTAACAAATTCTTCCTTATATCCTTCATGAGTAAGAATTACAGGTACAATTTTGTTTTTATTTCCAGTTTTTATAGACTGTAGGTTAGCGTGTACTTCATCAGCTTCAATATATAAAATATTTGGTGTATTCTTTTTATTAATATTTTCAATATAATTATAATTTATATTTTTAATTTTAGTTGAAATAGTTTGCCTAGATATTTCATAGTTAGGAATAGTATTTTTACCTGACCAAGTCATTCCATTATCTAATGCATTATTAATTAAATTAACTTCAGCAGATAATGACATTTTAGCCCATTTATCAATTCCTAAATAATCTTCAAGATAACTATAATATTGATATTTATCATTAATTATAACTTTTGATTTATAATAAGTTTTATTAAAAGTAACAATACCTAAAGAAGTAATCAATGTTCTTTCACGAGTTTGCTGTACATAATATTTATCTTTTCTCTCTTTAGAATTCTTATATTGCAAATCTAAATACTCTAAAATTTCTTTTAAAATATCAAGATTTAATTCATTAGTCGAATTATAAATATTATGTTCTAATTCATGTAGAAACAGGTTACTATCTAAAATTTTACTTAAATGGTTAACAAATGAATCAAAAAGTGATATTATATTCATTGAGAAAACAACTCCTTAAAACCTATACACTTCGAGTGGTTATTTAGGTCTGTATATATTTTGTTACAATTTAATTATATAACAGTTTTTAATTTTAGAGTGTTTTCTCTTTTTTTTATTCCCACATCTAGTTTACTACATCGTTAAATAGTAAGTTATTGAAAAAGAATGCATTATATGATATAATAATCTTTGAAAGGAATTATTATAATGAATAGAGAATTAGCAGAAAAATTGATTGGAAAATGTATTACTATTGCATTAAGTGAATGTAAGGAAGGACAGTATCCCCTTGGAGCTATGGTAGTTGATGAAAATGGAGAAATTATTACTTCTTTATGTAGTAATTTAAATGAAGGCTACGATGTTTCTGCTCATCCAGAAATGGTAGCAATAAGACGTGCATGTGAAATAAAAAAGGATAGATATTTAAAAGGATGTTATTTGGTTACTACATTGGAACCTTGTCCAATGTGTACATCAGTTGCTATTTGGGCAAAGATGAAAGGAATTATATTCGGAGCTTCACAAAATGATGCTATAGAATATTCGAACAATCATCCTGAAAGTAAACTTTCATGGAGGCAAATAACTATACCGGCATCATATATTATAGAACATGGAACGCCTAGATTAGAATTGTATGAAAATGTTCGAGAAGAGGAATGCAAACAATTATTAGATGAAGAGTATGTTAAAACGAGAAAACGAATAAAATAAAATTATAAATAAGTCATTCTAGTCTTGGGCATTACTAACAAGATTGTGGCACAAGCAAATTTGGATAATGAGAAATAGAATCGAGACTAGTAAATGAAGTGAACCCCTTATAGTTCACTTCAAAATCTAGTCTAATATTTACCGGTGATATAAAATGAACTATATTGACATTTTAAATAACAAAAAAGTAATTGAAAGTTATAATAAAATAGATGAAATAAATCCATATTCATTTAATCATGGACTTAAACATATTAAGAATGTTTGCAAAATAATGAATAAGATATGCAGTATACTTGACATTAATGGAGACGAAAAAGAAGCGTTATTGATTGCTTCAGCGCTTCATGATATTGGTCAAGTTGATGGAAGGGAAGAACACGGGAAAAAAGCTAGAGACTTTTTAATAAATAATTTTGAATCTGAACTAAAAACTCAACCATATTATAGTTATATTTTGGATGCAATTGAAAAACATGATGATTGGTGCATTGTTGATAATTCTCTTTTTATGATATTAGTTCAATTTTGTGATAAATTGGATTTTTCAAAAGATAGACTTGAAGATAATTATAAAGACAGATTCAAATTTTGTTGTTACGAAAATATAAATAGAATAGATTTTATATATAATATTGATAATTTTGGGATAAATATTATTACAAGCAATGTTGAAAATTTTGCTGAAATGTTTTTAAAAGAAAACTTTTCTAAGATAGTAATAAATGCTGTAGAGGTATTGGCAAAGAAGCTTGATAGAAAAGTTATTATATTAAACAACAAAAAGCCTATAAGTATTGAGATAGAATAATAATATTTTTGGTCTTAATCTATGCTAATTTTATTTTTTTATGAGCATAAATAATTGTGATTTCAATTATAATTATTATTAAAAAAAGATGACTTAAAGTAATAAGTGAATAAGTCAATAAAAAGTGGACACTAAAAAAGAATTTTTTAGAACCCTAATTCAGTTTTGTACTGAATTGGGGTTTTATAGTTTAATGAACATGCTA
>CADAMI010000047.1 GCA_902788975.1 uncultured Erysipelotrichaceae bacterium
TAATAAACTACTGTTTTTCTAATTTATCTAAAATATCTTTTAATACTTTTTCATTTTTATTATCTTTAGGGGTATAGAATTTAATATTTTTAATTTTATCAGGTAAATATTGCTGCTTAACATAATCATTTTTATAATCATGCGGATATAAATATCCATTGTAAGGACTCTTTAAGTATGGTGGAACATCGCCATAATCAACATTATTAGCAATTTCGGTAGCTTTATTAATTGCTATTTCCGCACTATTTGATTTAGGCGATAATGCCATTTCAATAACAACAGCTGCTAAGGGAATTCTGGCTTCCGGCATACCTAGCATTAATGCACTATCAATGGCCGCCATTACTTTGGGTCCCATTGATGGATTGGCTAAGCCGATATCTTCATAAACAATTACAGCAAGGCGCCTACAGGCAGATTCTAGTTCACCACCTTCAAGTAATTTTGCTAAGTAAAAGATTGCTGCTTGGGCATCACTCCCACGAATCGATTTTTGTAAGGCACTAAGCATATCATAATAACCATCTTGATTTTTATCATGATAGATATTAGGTTTATTGCAAATAGCAATTAATTTATCTTCAGTAATGTTTTTATCATCGTTACCATAATAAGCTACTTCAATTAAATTATATGCATATCTTAGATCATTCTTAGATATTCCCTTGATATAATCTTTAGCTTTTTTATCTATCTTTAATCCAGGCAAAATATCACTTTTACATACACGTTCAATCGCTTCATCAATATCACTGCTATCTAATTCTTTTAACTCAAATAATTGACATCTACTTCTGATAGCTGGATTAATCGAATGATAGGGGTTGGATGTTGTCATACCAATTAATGTGATTAATCCTGATTCCAGAACTGGTAATAATAAATCTTGTTTATCTTTATTTAACCTGTGTATTTCATCCATAATTAAGACTAAACCATTATACATCTTAGCTTCTTCAACAACTGTATCAAAATCTTTTTTATTGTTAATAACGGCATTCAACATACGATATTTAACATCTAATTCATTAACAATAGCCATCGCTATAGATGTCTTACCAATACCTGGCTTACCATATAAAATCATTGAAAATAATTTTTTATTCTTAACTAAATTAGTTAATATTTTATCTTTGCCTATAAGATGTTTTTGACCAATTACATCACTCAATTTTTTAGGCCTTAATTTAATTGATAATAATTCTTCCATAAATCTAATCCTTTATTTTTCTTCTAGTTTTATCCCTTTTTTTCATAAACAATCTTATACCTTCAAATACAGGCACAGGTTCATCAAAATAATAACCAACATTTTTTACATGCCCCAAATATTTAAAATTAAGCAATTTTAAACAATTATTATATGTCCAAATATTTAAAACCTCAAAAAGGTCATCATTATTTAAATAAACTTTAATATTCTTTCCCAATATAAATACTTCGGTATAAATTTTTAAATCAATACCTAAACTAGCGCCATCATCAATAATTTTAGTTTCGTAATTAAAATTAAAATCTCTTCTTTCTTTAAGACTGTAGTAGTTATTTAAATAATTTAGTAATTCATTAGGTTTTAAATCTTTAGTAATAATTTCTTGATTATCCATAATAACCTCCAATATATGTATCTATATTATAACCTTTTTTTAGATGTTTTTGAAGTAATAGTATAATATATTTGCAAATTAATGATAAAATTTGTTATAATTGTAATAGAAAGTAAGTGATTATATGGTAGATATAAAGAGTCTTCCATTATCAGATAAAAATAAAGATATATTAGATAAGTATTATACGTACTTAATTACAGTTAAATTTTTGAAAGTAGAGACAACCATTAATTCTTATATATTAGATATTTATAAATATTTAGAATATTTAGATAAAGATTATGATAAAACAGATAATCAAGATATATATAATTATTTATCTGAATTGGAAAAAGAAAAATATAGTATTTATTCAGTAGTTAGAAAAATATCTTCGATTAAATCATTTTATACTTTTTTAAATATCGAAGAAATATATAAATTGAATTTAGATATTGAAAGACCTAGATTCTATAAGAAATTGCCCCATGTTCTTACAATTGATGAAGTAGATAAACTATTAGATATTGAATTAAAGACACCTTTTGATTACCGAAATAAAGCAATGCTGGAACTTATGTATGCGACTGGTTTAAGAGTTTCGGAATTAATTAATTTAACACCTCTTAATATTGATTTAGATAAACAATTAGTAAGATGTTATGGTAAAGGTAATAAAGAGCGAATTGTTCCAATGGGCGATATAGCATGTAAATATTTAAAGATATATTTAGATGAATATCGAGATGCTCTAGTTAAAAAAAATCTGTGTGATTATTTGTTCTTAAATAATCATGGTAAACAAATAACTAGACAAGGCTTCTTTAAAAATTTAAAGATAATTGCCGAAAAGCAAGGCATTAATGAAGATATTACACCTCATATGTTAAGACATTCTTTTGCTACACATTTACTCAATAATGGAGCTGACTTAAGAAGTATTCAGTTAATGCTAGGACATGAAAATATATCAACAACAGGTATTTATACGAATGTAAGTACTGAGAAGATAAAAGATAATTATGATTTATATTATCCGAAAGGATAGGAAAGGATATTTATGATATTAAAGAAAGAAATATTTAGAGAATATGATATTAGGGGTATTTATAACGAAGAAATGGATGATGAGACTGCTTACCATATTGGTAGAGCATTTGGCACTAAATTAAATCAAATAGGGAAAAAAAGTACCGTACTTGGATATGATAACCGTTTATCATCAGTTAATTTAGAAAAGAATTTACTAAAAGGATTAGTTGATTCTGGAATCGAAGTTTTAAGACTTGGGTTAGTAACGACACCAATGTGTTATTTTGCAGCTAATTATTATGAAGTTAATGCTAGTATGATGATTACCGCTAGTCATAATCCGAAAGAGTATAATGGTTTTAAGTTTTCTTATAATGGTATTCATAATGCTTATGGCGCTTCGGTTAAAGAAATATATGATATTATTCAAAAAGGTGAATATACTGAAGGTATTGGTAGTATCAAAGAAGTAAATATTGAAGATGCATATATTGATTTAGTATTAAATAAATTAAATTTAGGTAAAAGAAAAATAAAAGTAGTCTATGACTGTGGTAATGGAACAACTTCAATTATTGCTGATAAGATATTTAGTAAATTAGATATTGAATCAATTGGTATTTGTAATGAATCAGATGGTAATTTTCCTAATCATCATCCAGATCCTTGTGTATATACTAATCTTACGATGTTAAAAGAAAAAGTATTAGAAACACATGCTGATATTGGTATTGGTTATGATGGTGATGGCGATAGAGTAGGTTTTATTGATAATATGGGTAATATGATTGAAACTGATAAGTTTATGATTATTATGTGGCATTATCTTTATGATAAAGTAGATAATAAAGCCGGATTATTTGATGTTAAATGTACTAAAGCACTTGAAGATGAATTAATTAAGTTGGGAATTAAACCGGTTGAATACCGTACCGGAAATTCTTATACTAGGGCAGCTTCAGCTGAAGGCGATTATCCTCTTAGTGGTGAATTATCAGGACATGTATATTTTAGAGATAAATGGCCCGGATATGATGATGGTATCTATGCCGGTATGCGTTTTATTGAATTATTAAGTCATACGGATAAAAGTAGTTCAGAGCTACTAGATGGTATAAATAAATATTACTCAACTGAAGAAATTAAAGTAAAAGTAGATGATACTAAGAAATTTGATATTATTGATAAAATAGTAGAGTATTCGCAAAAAAAAGGTTATAATACATTGACGATAGATGGCTGTAAAGCCAAATTTGATGATGGCTTTGCTTTAGTTAGAGCGTCTAATACTGGACCTAATATTACAATGCGCTTTGAAGCTAAAACCGAAGAAAGATTAAGAGAGTTACAAGATGAATTTACAAACGAATTAAATAAATACATATAAAAAAGAGTAACTATAATTAGTCACTAACAAGGAAGTTCATTATTAAATCAATTAGAACTTCTTTTTCTTTTGGATTAGACTGGGCAATTAACAAAGTAAGTGCTACCAAAGTGTTATTATCAATAGTCATACTATTACCATGATATAAAATATTATAGAAGTTTAAAAAATAAATAAATAGGGTAGCAGCGATTCTTTTATTGCCATCGATAAAGGTATGATTCTTTGTAATCATATAAAGAAAATTAGCCGCCTTTTCTTCGGTAGTTGGATATAAGTATTTTCCATCAAAGGATTGATAAATTGCACTAATAATTGCCTTTAATCCTTCATTTCTTTCTAACCCAAACAATTTGCTTTCACTACCAAATCTTAACATATCAATTATCTCTATACAATTCTCGTAGTTTATTTCTTTTGTATCATTAATTCCTTTAGGCTTTGATATTCTTTTGTGATCATAATCATCTAGCAAATCAAGAGCAGCACTATATTTATTAATAACTTTAATTACTTCTTTGGCATCATTCCCGTTAACGTCATCATTAATTCTACTAGCAATATTAATTAATTTAACCGTCTTTTCTAAGTAAGCCAATCTTTTTTCATTAACAGCATATCCTTTTAACAAATATTCTTTTAAGACTTTGTTAGCCCATTTTCTAAAGATAATACCATTCTTAGATTTAACACGATAGCCAACACTGATAATCATATCTAGATTGTAGTATTCAATATCACGGGTAACTTGTCTATTTCCTTCGTTTTGAACTGTCGCAAAATTTGCGATACTTGAAGAATCTAACTCTTCATTTAATGCATCATTAATATGTTTTCTAATTGTCTTGTAGTCTCTATCAAATAGTTTAGACATTTGTCTTGCATTTAACCATACTGTCTCATCTTTTACATTTACCTCCAATTTAACATTTTGTTCATCAAATAATATAATTTCATTTTCCATAATTTTACCTCCAATCTTATATTGTTGGTGTACATTTATGTCGTACAAATGTATTATATAAAACATACAATTGTTTGTCAATAAATTTATCGAATTTTTTGTAAATTTTTATATTATTCTTGCTAAATAATTATATTATGGTATAATTAAATTACCTGATGGATACGACAACTATAATTTAAAACCGACAAAGATATATTTAGGGAGTCTAAAGTTTAATATGTGTCGAATGCTTAATTTAATTAAGAATCCTAATTATTAGATGGTGACTTACCACCTGTGTGACTAGGCGCGGGTTTTATCTTCATTAGTATCGGTCCAACGGGTATCTTGGAATAGTAAAGAGATAATCAAAAATTATCTCTTTAAATTTGCGGAGGATTATTATGTTTGAAAGGGTAATCTCATTTGTAGGTAATGACAATTTTAAAAAAATAAAAGAAAAAACTGTCTTAGTAGTTGGTCTAGGTGGCGTAGGTGGCTATGCCGTTGAATCTTTAGTTAGAAGTGGCATTAATAATATTATTCTAATTGATTTTGATAAAATAGATGAAAGTAATTTAAATCGCCAAATAATTACTAACAGAAATAATATTGGTAAATATAAAACCAATGTTATGAAAGAGAGAATACTATCAATTAATCCAGAATGTAATGTTAGCTTACATAGTATCTTTTTAGATAAAGATACAATCAGTATTCTTGATAACTATCAAATCGATTATATCGTTGATGCCTGTGATTCCGTACAAGCTAAAAAATTATTAATTGATTATTCACTCAATAAAGATATTAAATTAATTTCAAGTATGGGAACTGCTAATAAAATAGATCCTACCAAGTTATCTATTACTGATATTCGTAAAACAAGTTATGATCCATTAGCTAAAATTCTAAGAAAATATGTCATAGGAAAAAAGACAAATAAAAAAGTGATGGTCGTATCTTCGACAGAACAACCAATTAGAACTGATGTATTATCTAGTTTAATGTTTGTTCCGGCATCTGCTGGAATACTTTGTGCTAAATATATAATAGAATACAAGAGGTGATATAATGAATACGATTAAATATTATTATTTAATTATTCCTATAAAGGACATACGTTTAAAAGAAATAAAAAAAAATGTAATAATTTCAGATGGGGGAGCGGCAACAAATATTTTTAATGAATTAAATATACCTGAAGAAATGCAAAAAATAATACTTAAAATATCACTTGGAGGATTAGTTCCACCAAAGGATGCTTTTGAGCTTATTACAAGTGAAATGTTTTGTTTTGAAACATCAATAATTAGTCATATTTTAGGTAAGAAAAATGATATGATAATGATATTATCACATAATGCAGAGATATATACTGATTGTAGTATTAGTCATGCTGATGAAGTAAAAGCGTTTTATCAAAAAATTATTGATTCGGGCTTAGCACTTAATTATGAAACTGCTGTGAAAAGAATGTTTAATAGGGTAAAAGAAAAGCCAGAAAATAAAATATTAAAAAAGGAATACTAGTGTTGTAATCCTAAAGGGAAACACTACCAGTATTCCTTTTTATTAAATAAAAAAACTAAATAAATTATTACTTAGTTTCCATTTTATTTACTTTTAAAGTTAAACGTGATTTAACTCTATCAGCTTTATTTCTATGTACTAGTCCTTTTGATTTAGCGTTATCTAAACTTTTGATTGCTAATTTAAGACTTTTTTCTGCTTCTTCTTTCTTACCAGCTGCTACAAATTTGTCAGTTCTTTTAATTGAA
>CADAMI010000048.1 GCA_902788975.1 uncultured Erysipelotrichaceae bacterium
ATTTTGTTCATAAACCAGCCTTTTTTCGGTTGGCAGTTAATAATATACCAAACAATTAACTCCTTGTCAACACTTTTTTTCATTTTTTTTACTTTTTTTGAAATATCAACAGTTTTTGTTTGGTATATTATCGTTTTTGCCATTTTTTTGTTACTTTTTATTCTTTTTGATAATACTATAAGCTACTGTGGTACCTTCGCCGGCAGCGGTTGTTAATTGATAAACATTTTTCTTGATTACATCGCCACAAGCATAAACATTTTCAATATTGGTCATACACTCATTATCAACAATGATGAATCCTTTTTCTTTATCAACATTAAAGATGTCAGCGCTAGGTACACTTCCAATTGATATGAATAGTCCAGATACTTCTAGTTTATCTCCTGTATCAAGATCAACTGAAGTTAACTTACCATTCTCTATATTATATTCAGTGATATTCGATTTATACACACATTTTATATTTTTTTTATTATTTATATCATCTATTAGAGATTGGTCCCCCATTAAAGCTTCTCCTCTAATAATCATAGTAACTGATTTACATATATCAGCTAAGTATAAAGCTTCTTCCATAGCACTAGCCCCACCGCCAGCTACAGCGACATCTAATCCTTTATATAGATTGCCATCACAAAGGGCACAATAACTAATACCTTTACCAGCATATCTGTCATCATCATTAAATAGTTTCTTACTTAATCTGCCAGTAGCAATAACTAAATATTTGCATTTAAGTTCTTTTCCACCAGCTGTATATAATACTTTTTTCTCTTTAGATAAATCTACTTTAGTTACTTTATCATATAAATATTCAATATCTAAGTTTTCTACTTGGTCATATACTTCGGCTCCTAGAGTTGGACCATCGGTATGAACAAATCCAGGATAATTCTCAATTACATTAATTTTATTTAATTGTCCACCTGGAGCTCCTTCTTCAATAACTAAAGGATTTAATCCTCCTCTTTTTAAATAGATGGCACAAGTCATACCAGCCATACCTGAACCAATTATTATTACATCTCTTTCTTCCATTATTTTTTTACCTCTTTTCTTTTAATTAAATTTATAATAATACCTATTAATCCTATTAATATTAAGATTATGGATACTAATTGACTTACTCTAATTTTACCTATATATAAGCTATCAGTTCTTAATCCTTCTATAAATAGTCTACCTATTCCATACCATATGAAATAACTATATGTAACAATACCTTCTTTTCTTTTAGTATATTTCCTTATTAATAATAAGATAATAAATCCAAGTAAACACCAAAGGGATTCATATAAGAAGGTTGGATGATAGTAAGTACCATTTATATGCATACCTTCGATGATAAAGTTTGGTAAATTGATTGACCAATGATTAATCCTGGTACTAAGATATCAGTTGTATTAATAATGCTCTTTTTATGTTTTCTAGAATAATGTAAGACTACTAATATGCCAGCAATAATGGATCCATAGATAGCTAAGCCACCTTCCCATACTTTAAATATACTAAGTAAATCATATTTATAATTATCAAATTCAAAAATGACATAGTATAATCTAGCACCAATAATACCAAAGATAATTAAATAAAATAATAAATTATCAAGATATTCTTTTTGATTTTGTCTTTTAGCTTCTCTGGCAGCAACAAAGATACCTGTTAAGACAGCTAATAACATAGTAACCGAATACCAATAAATAGTAATAGGCCCTAGAGATAAAAATACTCTATTCATATTAATCATTCCTTTAGTAAATACATTATAACATAATAATTATTTAAAATTAAAGAGATTAGACAATATTTTACTTATTTTTTATGGGGGTATCCTATGGAGGTGTTATTATAATAATTAGTATAAATAAAAAGAACTTGTTTTTAGTATATGTGCTAATAATTCTTTATATATTTAACTATTTTATATTATTAATAATTTATATAATTTTATTAACTTTACTAATTAACAAGTTACAAACTTCTTCATCACTAATTAAATTGATTGAAAAGGTTTTATATCCAATTCTATTAATACTAGTTCCACAATGATAAACAACTTTACCATCAATTATAAAATATCTATCATGAAATGTATTATTAAATATAACCTTTAAATTATGATATTGTTTATTATATTTTGTTATATCTTGATGAGTCAAAAGATTATCCTTCTTAGTTATAATAATTACATCAATACTTAATCTTTTTATAATATCTAATAATGTATTATCGGCATATGCATCTATAATTACTAATCTTTTAGTAGCACTCTTAAATATTTCTTGTATTTTTGAATATGCATCATATATTTGACCGTTAAAATATATTTCATTAACTTTACGTTTTTCTTCTAATTTATTGAACGAAGTCTCTAACACTTTTATTTTATTATGATCTTCCAAAACCAAATTATTAATATATTTTTGTTCTATCAGATTTGATGAAATGTAATGTCTCATCATAACGAAAGCTCTTATTATCTTTTTGCTCATACTTATAGCGATATCACTATGTAATACACTAGCTAGAGTAGTGACTCCCATTTCAGTAAAGACATAGGGTAAAGTTCTTCTGCCACCATAATTGTTTGAACTTGAGGTGCCAATTTGGCACTTCAAGTTTTGATATTCTAAATCGGTTAGTTGAAACATAAAATCTTCATCAAATCTTTCAATATTTCTTTTGACTTGACGATTAAGTTGTTTGGTTTCAACTTCATAAAGTTTTGCTAAATCAGAATCTAGCATTACTTGCTTTCCTCTTGCTTCAAAAATCAAACTTTCTATTGTAGTTTCATCTTTAACAATTACATTATTCATACTTCATCCTCCCCTTCGATTGTGAACTACCCATAATCTAAAGTTTATGAGTTTCTTAGTTCGTTGGCTTCGTAACCTACAGTCTCCTCAAGCGTAAATTCGAGTTATTTCAACCATACATTTTTTTCAAACACTCGGCTTTCTTTATTGAGCTTATTAATAAAAATTATTTCTTGTAACTACTAACAATATAATTATATTATGCAAACTATTGTTTGTCAATATATATTAATACAATTTTGGTAATTTTTGGATTACTTTTCTTATAAATAAAAAAAATTGAGTTTTTCTCAACTATCACAGTATTTTATATATAATTTATATAATATTACTCATTATTTCCATAATATCTTATATTACTTTATAATATAAATCATTACAATTACCATTCATAAGTATCCCTTTATAACTAACAATATATTTATTAAAATCTTTTTTAGTTATAATATTATTATCACATAACAATTTTAATTCATTTATTCTTGTTTTAAATTTCTTTTTTGTAGTATTTTTAACTTTAACTATTAATTTATTATTTTTTAAACTAAATCTATATCCTAAAAATTCTATTCCATTTTTAATATTATCTATTTTAGTTTTCTTAATATTTATATTTAATTTATATTCATTATGTAATATATTAATAATTGTATCTAAACAATATTTTAAATATTTTTTATCATGATGTAATATTACAAAATCATCCATATAATTAATAATATATTTTAAATGTAATTCTTCTTTAAGATAATGATTAAATTTATATAAATATATTAATCCAAAGGCTTGACTAGTTTGATTACCTAAGGCTACTCCTTTATTATATTTATATAATGGAATATTATTAATTTCATTAATTAATTTATCTTTATATTTATTATTATTATTTTTAAAATATTTAATTCGATTATCTTTTAATTTTTCAATATCATTATTAACATAACTATCATTAGTCGTATCTATTATCTTATATAATACTTCTAATGCATCTTTATCTTTAATTTTTTCATTAAGGATATTTTTTAATACATCATGATCTATCTTATAAAAATATTTACTAATATCTATTTTTAAAACATAAAAATTATTATATTTCCTTTTTATATTATTAATATATTTCTTTAATAATTTAATACCATAACTAGTACCTTTACCAATTCTAGTAGCAAACATATTATCTGTATATTTATTATCAAATACATTTACTAGAATATATTCAGCAATTAGATGATTAATTATTTTATCTTCTAACTCTTCAGCCATGACAATTCTAGCCTTAGGATCAGTAATCATAAAAATATTATATTTATTAAATGTAAAGTCTTTATTGTCTAATTTCCTTTTAATATTACAAATATGTTCTATTTTATATTTTTCAAATAACTCTACTTTCTTCTTATTTCTAGTTCTAGAAAGTACTTTGTTAGTCATTTTAATAATATTATCTATATTAGTAATGCTATCATATAAATTATTAACTCGTTTCATAATTAAACCACGCTCTAACCATTTTATCTAATTCAAGTAGATAATTACCATAATTAATAAGTTTTTTATGAGTTAATAATTCTTTATTATAGGCTTCTTCTAAATAGAAATTTAACATTTGTATTTTAACAATTATTTCTTTCTTATCATTTAATTCTTGATACACATTAGCTCTATAAATATATTCCAATATATCATAACAACTATCTATAATTCTATTTCTTAAAACTACATATTTATTAGGAAAATTCTCAGTATTTTTCTCTATATATCTCAAAGTTTTTCTAGCTACTTTAGCAATAATTAGTTTTTCTTCACTAATATATTTCTTCTTTATCTTATTTAATTTAATATTCTTTTTATCATTCATAATTTACCCCATAAAAAAGCACAGTAAGGATAGGAAGTGCAAGTTTTCAGTTCCCTTACTAACCTCCACTTCCATTTACTGTATATATTTTGTAGTTTTAGCTACATGGATTATCTTTGTTTCTTATCTTAATCATTAACTTGGTCAATAACTAAGTATTAAGAAAATCTGGGCAGCAGGACTACTCATTGCAGTTCGAATTGCCATCATTGTTGACGTTGCAGTTCGCACTCGCGTCATCGTTCGCATTGACGTTGCCATTCGTATTGGCGTTAGCGTTCAAGCCCGACACATTGCATTCGAAGTTGGAAGAATACCTGCTAACTTTATACAAGATAACCCAATTATAAATATATTATTTATAACCATTATTAATTTTTGTCAAAAGTGAATCATATATTCACTTTTGACAAAATATATTTGTTTATTATACCAAATACCAGTATTCGCATTACCAGATATTTTGGCCGTGCCTACACTCGTCCCTCGTTCGGCACCAATACCACTTGCTTATGCAAGTGGATAGGGATTCAAGATATCAAGAGACGCTGGGCAGCAGGACTACCCACGGCAGTTCGAATCGCCATCATTGATGACGCTGCAGTACGCACCCGCGCCATCGTACGCACCGACGTGGCCACTCGTATTGGCGCCAGCGCTCAAGCCCGACACAATGCATACGAAGTCGGAAGAATTATCAGTACAATTACTACTTCCAAAAGCGGTGGTTAAGGTGGCTTTATTAGTTGTATACGCTGCTCCATTGTCGCCACCTTTTAAATAATATGTGCCAGCAGTCATACCACTATTAGCACCTGCCATTTCTGGTGTTACTACAAATTCAACATAACTCTCGGTTACAATATCATCGACAATTGTGTGTTTTAAATAAAACGTTTTATTTAAATTGGATGCATTTGTTTCATAACTAATCGGTTGTACTGTACCCTCTCCGCAAGTTGTATTTTCCATATTTTGATTAGCAACATATGCTTCACATTCAGATTCTGTATCCCAAAAATATCCAAAATCACAGCTATTTCCAAATTCAGTAGAATTAGCGCACCATTCTTGTTTTTGTTGTAATACAATTCTTTGGCCTATTGATACACCTGTATTTGAATATCTATATATTGTTCCAGTAAATGTTGTTGGGGCTTCATCAGTACAAGTACCTGTTAATGATATATCAAATGGTTGATTTTGAGTATTATTATTTGTTTCATCTTTATCTAACCAGATATATAAATAATATGGATCATTAGTGGTTGCTGAATATGATTTGTTATGTAAAAGTCTTATTTCTGTATTAGTTGTTGCTCCTTGGAATGTACCACTTGATACTAAACCATTGGTACAACTTTGTGAATCTGTAGTTAGGGCATATTTAAAATATTGGCTTTGTGATAAGTATGTTCCAATTGAATTTACTTTTAGATATAAATCCATATAGATAGTTTTACCGTTGGCATTAATTGTTGGTTTTACCACTATTGGTTTTTGGAATGCAAAGTTTGGATTAGTACAAGTTGTTGGTGCTAATGTTTTTTGTTGACTAGTAATGTTCCCTCCACCATCAGCTCCGCATGAGAAATCACTAGTTACTCTGAATGTTACATTAGTTTGTTGATTTGTTGCAGTTGTCCATGACCAATAAGCATATGTTGCTCCAACGATAACAATGGCTGCTAAGGTTATGGCAACGATGGTAATTATTAATTTATTTTTATCTTTCATATTTTATTTCCTCCTATATTATTGTGTACGACTATCTACTTGGGTAGCTGATGCACTTATATAACCTGAATACTCAGCATTAACAATTGTTGTATCCACACTAGCACTATCTAACCAAAAATAAATATTATATGTGGTTGGTGATGCTGTTAATGGTGTATCTTCTATAATGTTTAGTTCCCCAGTGGCACTTACTGTGCCTTTATATGTTTCTTGTGATAGATTGGTTGCTTGGCAGGTACCAATACAAGCGGCATATCTTAATGCTCCTTTAGTTAATAATGTAGCATTTGTTGTATTATTAGTTACTAATTTAATAGTTAAATCGCCTGGTGCAGATCCACTGGCTTTACTAGCTTGGACTGCTAAATGGCCACCACCTGAAGTTACTTCTGCAGCTGTTGGATTTGTTAATATGGGAACAGCATTAACAGCTGTACCTTTAACATATGTAACCGAGAAATTCATTGAGCCTAATAAATAGTTACCATTAGTAATTGTGGCATTATATGTAAGCCAAGCATAAGTTGCTCCAGCTATTAAAGCGGCAAAAGCAACAACACCAATAATTGTTCCGATTAATTTTTTCTTATCCATAATTACATCCTCGTATAATCAATCTTATAGAAATGTTCATCTATTTGATTGATTCTTTCTATTTATATTTTTTGAGTTATAATAACTCTTGCCTGTGGATTTG
>CADAMI010000049.1:0-3476 GCA_902788975.1 uncultured Erysipelotrichaceae bacterium
ACAAATCCTACATAGCTTGCTTCAACAGCACCATTTGTTATAAGATGCTTTAGATATAATGGTCTATTGTTGAAAGCTGACATGGCTGCAGCTGGTGTTGAATATTGAGTTATACCATTAGGTATAACTTGACCTATGGTTACTTTAGTTTCTGTGTTAACTGTATATACATATGGCGAATTATCAGTACATTCACCTCCAAGAGATATATTGAAGGTTTGATTTTGAGTGCTTTGACTCGTTTCAGCGGCATCTAACCAGACATATAAGTAATATGTATCGCTGTCTGTTGTTGGATATTCGCTTCCTCTAAATAGATATACTTTACCATTATCTGTTACTCCATTAAATGTACCTTGTGATACGACATTACTTGTACAATCATTAGCTTGTCGTGTTAAGGCATATTTAAAGTTTTGACTATTAGATAAACCTGTTCCAATTTGATTTACTTTTAAATATAAATCCATATAGACACTACCAGATCTACTGTTAGTTACATTGGTTGTTATTGTTCTTTGAAATGCATAATTTGGATTAGTACAACTAGTTGGGGCTAATATTTTCTCCTGACTAGTAATACTTCCTCCACCATCAGCTCCACATGAGAAACCTGATGTTACGGTAAATGTTACATTGGTTTGGTCATTTGTTCCCGTTGTCCATGACCAATAGGCATATGTTGCTCCAACGATAACAATGGCTATAAGAACTACAGCAACTATGGTAATTATTAATTTATTTTTATCTTTCATATTTTATTTCCTCCTATATTATTGTGTACGGCTATCTGAATATGTTGCATCAACAATCGTTGTATCGACACTCGCACTATCCAACCAAAAATATATATTATATGTCGTTGGTGAAGCTGTTAATGGTGTAGTTGGTATAATGTTTAGTTCTCCAGTTGCACTTACTGTACCTTTATATGTTTCTTGTGATAGATTGGTTGCTTGGCAAGTACCAATACAAGCAGCATATTTTAAGGCTCCTTTTGTTAGTAGTGTAGCGTTTGTCGTATTATTGGTTACTAATTTAATTGTTAAATCACCAGGTGCAGAACCAGTGGTTTTACTAGCTACGACAGCCAAGGCTCCACCACCATTTGAAACTTCTGTAGCTGTTGGATCTGTTAATATGGGAACGGCATTAACCGCAGTACCTTTTGTATATGCGACTGAAAAGTTCATTGAACCTAGTAAATAGTTACCATTAGTTATTGTAGCATTATATGTTAACCAAGCATATGTTGCTCCAGCTATTAAAGCCGCAAAAGCAACTACACCAATAATTGTTCCGATTAATTTTTTCTTATTCATATATTCCTACCTTTCTAGTTATTAAGTATTCCACTGTATAACTCTCTCTAATCTAATAAAATTATAACAGATATAAGGGAGATACGCAATTAAATTGAGTATATTTTTTTCATAAATTTACAATTTTACATTTTTAATAATCTCAGTGATTATAACGGTTTATGTTTAAAATATTGGTTATTAAGTATAATACTTGAGGATAAATTCTACTTTAAAATATAGAAAAATATTGTGTTTTAAATAATTTTAATATATAATGTATATAGATGAAGGAAACTTCATACAATAAAAAAGAGGAATACTTGACTTTCGCATGTTGAGTGATGCCTCAAAATTATTTTGGGTATCGCCTAACTAAGCTAGTTAGGCGATTTTTTCTTATATAAGTACTACTAAAAGCAGTACTATTAACAAGATTATGATAAGGATAAGAAAAGTTATCAAGATAATATATAAAATGTCTTTCTTATACATAGCACCACCTCCAATCTGTAAAGGTTGAAGGCATCACCCAACTATCAAATATTCCAAATATTATTATAACAGATTAATAATATTAATGTCAATAATAAAACAGAACAAATGTATTAACTTATAGTTAACAAAAACTAGACTTTTGGGAAGTCTAGTATTTTTAATATATAATTGTTAATATAACTATTGTAATTATTATTAAGATCATACTTATAATTATTAATGAATTATATAACTTTTTATTATATTTAAGTTTATAACTTATGTTATCTAAATATTTAGATAATAATAATTCTCCAAAAATAATAGTAATTATTACTGATAATTCAGGAATTACAAACCTAAGAACTGATGTTATTATACCTAGAATTATACCGTATAATATTTGAGTTTCTCCTATAGTTGGACTTACCTTATAATCCGTTAATGTATAGATAGTTAAAAATAATAGAGAACCAGTTGATAATTCGAATAAGATAAACCACATTTTGTCTGTAAATATACCGTATAAAAACATTATAATTGATATTGTTAAAATATAAGAAATAACAATATTGTATTTAATGCCTTTTTTATGGAATAAATAGATAAACATAATAATTGATAAGATTGGCGATAGATAATTAATACCAAATAAATAATTATATATACCATTATTAATATCTAATATTTCATTATAATTCATATTAAATGAATTATTTTTTAATATGGTTAGAGGGGTATCTAAGTTATTAGTAAAATACTTATATAAAATAATTAATAAGATACCATATAATACTGAAGATAAATTAATATCTTTTTTAATATTTTTAATAAATAAAGTAACTATAATAGCTAATGTTAAGATAATTATATCAATATTTACACTAAATAAGCCAATTATTAAAGATATGGCTATGGTTATGTCTTCAGTATATATTTTTTTTATATTGTATTCTTTTTTTATTATATAAATTAAATAAGTAAAAACACTTGTAATAATTAATGACAATGATATCGATTTTATTAAAGATAATACTTGAGTTTTATTACCAATAAATAAATTAATAATAATTGTTAATAATGCAAAGATAATTAATGAATATGTATATCTAGCTATTATTTTGTTAGTACTATTATGTGATTTAACATATGTTTTATTAGCTATATGAAATTCTCTCATTTTAGGGCCTCCTTAATAGCTTTTATTTTTTCTCTTACTTCTATTTTTGAAGGACATACATAAGAACATAAACCACAATTCATACATTTATTTATATTTAAAACTTTCGCTTTTTTGGGATTATTCATAATTAGTGAAGGAATTAAATTAACTGGACATACTTCAGTACATTTACCACACTTAATACATGGTAATTCTTTTTGTTTATTGTCTTCCATTATTAAGATGCTGTTAGTATCACCAGTAATTATTAATTCATCTGATGGAATAGACGTGCCCATCATAGCACCACCAGCAATTAGTAAAGGATTATCTATTTCTTTATAGATATCCGTTTTTAATAATAATTCATTAAAATTAGTACCTATTTTAAGAAGAAAATTAGTTGGCTTTTTAATGCCATTACCACTTATGGTAACAATTCTTTTATTTAATGGTTCATGATATTTTAAGGCTTCATATATAGCATATATTGTCGATACATTTTCATTGATTACTCCTACTTCGATCGGTAATCT
>CADAMI010000049.1:3509-8941 GCA_902788975.1 uncultured Erysipelotrichaceae bacterium
CCATTTGGGTAGCCATCAGTTAAAGGATATATTTTAATGTTTGGATAAGTATTAATATGTTTTAAGAATTTTTTTATTATCTTTTCATTTTTTTCATTAATAGCAATATAGGTTTTTTCGATACCCATTATTTCCATAATGGCATCAATTCCTTCGAGAATTTCTTCGGGGTTTTGGTACATTCTGGCACTATCGCTTGAGACATATATTTCACATTCAGCTCCATCAACGATTAAATACTTAATTTGTTCTTTGGTATCATATTTTATATAAGTTGGAAAGCCTGAACCAGACATTCCAATAATACCACAGGTTTTTAATATATATATGAATTCATCTTTACTATATTTAGTTATATCATTCTTTTTGCCAACTTTATCTAGGTATTTTTCTTTAAAATCATTTTCAATGACAATACATTTTACTTGCTTACCATTTGAAATATATTTGTCTTCAAAACCAACTATTGTCCCGCTTATGGTAGATAATAATGGAATTTCGGCAATATTATTCTTGCCTAGGACTGAACCAATGCATACATATTCTCCAACGTTGACAGTTGGTTTATAACTATATCCCATCTTACTTTCAAGAGGAATATATATTACTTGAATATCTACATTATCAACTATCTTTTTACCAGGGTCTATTTTATAATCCTCTATTGTTACCATATTGCTACTCTCCTCACTATAAGTATAACAGAAATTTGTTTAAAAAAGAAGTAGTTTTTTTTACTACTTCTCATCAGCATAATTATCAAAATATCCTTGAATGAATACAACTGGTGTTCCTTTATCACCAGATCCACTAGTTAAATCACATAATGAACCTATTAAATCAGTTAATCTTCTTGGTGTTGTTCCTTGTGACAGCATAGAACCGGTAAGGTTACTTTGTTTAGCTCTTATTTCTTTTCTTATTGCTTCAGCTAATTCTTCTCCTCTTAAATTATCATATACATTATCGGAAATATATTTTAATTTAATTTCGTTTGGTGTTCCTTCCAACCCTTTAGTATGAGCTGGAGAAACTACAGGATCAGCTAATTCCCAAATACCACCGACTGGATCTTTAAACGCACCATCACCATAAACCATTACCTCAATATTTTTACCAGTTAATTCTTTCATTCTAGCTTGAATATCTTCAACTAATTGTTGTCCTGTCTTAGGAAATAATTTTAATCTTTCTTCAGTTGATTTATTAGAACCTAATAGTCCATAATCAGGATTAAATCCAGAACCATTTATTGGTTTATTCATTATTTCATATAAACCATTAACATTAGCACCTTTTTTCTTTAATAATTCTTTAGTTTCATATCTAGTATGAATATCACAATTTATGACATTTTTCGTATATTTTAAAATATCTTCCGCTTTATTTGAGAAAACAAATTCTACTTTACAATTTTCACTTTCAATTAATTCACGATAAAATGATACCATATTGATACCGGTAAATGGATGAATAAATTTTGCAAAATATTTATTGTAATCTTCTTCGGTAATTAAATCATCTAAAGTAAATTTGCTATTAGCTAAATCTTCTTTATTCATAATACCATTACCGACTTCATCTTTAGGAAAAGATAATAACATAGTTATTTTATTCATTCCTCTAGCAATGCCTTTTAAAATCATTGAAAAACGATTTCTTGATAAGATTGGAAATACTAAACCAACTTCTTTATCAGGATATAAGTTACTTACAAATTCAGCAATATTATCAACTGATACATAGTTGCCTTCTGATATACCTACGACTGCTTCGGTTATAGCAATAATATCGCGATCTCTGAATTCAAAGCCTTCACTTTCTTTCGCTTTCATTACTGAATCAACTACTGTCGTAGCTAAGTCAGTATCTTCTTTAATTATTGGGGTTCTTATTCCCCTAACAACTGTCCCTACACGTCTCATAATTGTACCTCCCTTTATGATACATTTAAATTCTATCACAATTTTTTTTCAAAATAAATAATTTTTATAATAATTATCAAATTTCTGTAAACTGACTTGATTATATAAGAAATTTTATCTATACTAAATATATGTAGTGTGGGGTGTATGATGAAAGAAAGAATATTAGAAATAATTAGTAAAAATTCTGGAAAGATTACTTTTAAAAATCTACTTAGTGAATTTAATATGGGTAGAAATGAATTAAACAAATTATTATTAGAACTCAAATTAGATGGTCAGATATTACAAGTTGGTAATAAATATAAATTATTTCCTGATAATTTACATTTAGGAAGTATTACCATATCTTCAAGTGGCAGAAAATATATTTTTCATGATGGAGAGAAGATATCTGTAGCATCTAATTTTTTAAATAGTGTTATTTTAAATGATACGGTAGCTTTCAATATTAATGAAAATAATGAAGCAGAGATCGTATCAATTGTCGATAGAGTTTTAGGGAAAATGACTTGTGAAATAAAACTTATTGATGGAAAAAAGATGGTTATTCCTTTTCATGATGGGATAGATATTAAACTTGATAAAAATGTTTTAGATAAGTTATATGATGGCGATATTATTGTTGTTAATATTACAAATGATGATATGTTTGGGAATGAATATGAATATATTAAAACAATTGGTAGCCGTGATGATCCATTAATTGATGATGTGGCTAATGCTTTAAATTTTGGCTTTGATAATGATTATGATGAAGAATATATGAAGGAAGTATATAAGTTCCCTACTTCAGTTTCAGATAATGAAACGATTGGAAGAGAAGATTATCGTGATCAACAAAGTGTAACAATTGATGGGATTAATACGAAAGATATGGATGATGGTGTCTATGCCGAAATGCGTGAAGATGGGATAATTCGTGTCTACGTTCATATTGCCGATGTTTCGCATTATGTTAAAAAGAATTCACGAATATTTGAGAGAGCTTGCGAAAAAACAACTAGTTTATATTTAAATAATTCAGTCTTTCATATGTTACATCATGTTATTTCTAATGGAATATGTTCTTTAAATCCTGATGCTGATAGATTAACGAAAACTGTTGTAATGGATATCGATAAAGATGGTAATATTATCGATTATAATATAGTTAAATCAGTTATTAACTCTAAAAAGAAGATGGCGTATGAAGATGTTGATCAAATTATAATGAATAACAACATGGTTCCGGGATATGAAAAATTTGAAAAACAATTATATATTTTATATGATGCAGCCGTTAGATTAGAAAAAAGATATGTTGAAGATAATGGTAAGATTAATTTTGCAAATACCGAATTATCAATAAAATATAACGATGATGGGACCATTAAAACTGTTGCCAATCGTGAAAATAGTATTTCAAGAAAAATTATTGAAAATTTGATGATTGCAGCTAATGAAAGTGTGGCTAATTGGTTTGTCAATATGGATATGCCGACCGTATACCGAGTTCATGAATTTCCAAATATTTATAAAATTAATAATGTAATTGAAGAATTAAATAAAGAAGGATATAAAATTAAACCAATTAAAGATATTGATAATCCGAAATCATTACAAAAAATTCTGGCTATTCTAAGTAGTTATCCCGAATATCCAATTATTTCTCAGATGTTAGTAATGGCTATGCAAAGAGCTAGATATTCGACTGAAAATGTTGGGCACTATGCTCTTGGCTTACCAGCATATCTTCATTTTACATCCCCTATTCGAAGACTAGCTGACTTACTAGTTCATATGATGATTGATTTAATACTTGTCGATAGTGATAAGATAACACCGGAATATTTAAATGAAATTGAAAGAACGTTAGAAGACTTATGTATTCATGCTTCTAAAATGGAACGACAAGCTGATATGGCAGAACGTATTGCTGAACGTAGAGAAATATTAAAAATGTTAGCTAAAAATATGGATCAAGAATATGAAGCTATAATTGTTGAGCTAGGTAGAAAAATTAAAATTAGACTAGCTGGTGTTGATACATATATTGATTCTCATGACTTAAAAGATATATATAGGTATGATAGTAAAAGAAAACGTTATTATGATCCAGAGGAAAAGCAACATATTAAAGTTGGTATTGGAACTAAAATATATGTAAAAATAATTAATATTGATCCAATAAATGATAAATTTAATGTTAAAATAGTTAATACGAATAATTATTGTAAAAAGAAAATTAGAAAGAATTAAAAAAAGCAGTATGTGGTTTGGATACTGCTTTTCGTGTTCTTACGAACACATATATCATCTGTGA
Organism: uncultured Erysipelotrichaceae bacterium; assembly: GCA_902788975.1. Taxonomy (GTDB): domain Bacteria; phylum Bacillota_I; class Bacilli_A; order RF39; family UBA660; genus RUG705. The sequence continues at coordinate 7,740 of CADAMI010000049.1, forward strand.
GACGGTTTTATCTAATATGCATTTTGTAAGTGATTACTAGATTATCCCACAGGTGATACCACAATTAGTTATTGAGCCTTTCTTTAATTATGGAATTAACTTTTCCCATATCGGCTCTACCCTTTAGTTTTGGAGATATTTCTCTCATTATAAGACCCATATCTTTAGAACTTGTAGGGTTTATCTTAACGAATGCCTCATCAATAATTGTGTTAATTTCATCTTCAGTTAATTGTTCAGGCATATACTTATTTAACAACTCAATTTCTTTTTTGTATTGATCTACTAAATCAGTACGATTAGCTTTTGTAAATTCAGCTATTGAATCATTACGCATTTTTATTTGTTTAGAAATAACTGCTATTACTTCATCATCATTTAAATCTCTTTTTAGATTAATCTTTTCAAGTTGAATAGCTCCTTTAACCATACGAACTACTCCTAGAGCAAAACTATCTTTACTCTTCATATAATTAATCATATCATTATTAATCTTTTCTGATAAAGTCATATTGATCTCTCCTAGTACTTATTTTTATTATTTCTTCTTGAATTAATTGTATTAATTTTCTTTTCTTCTCTATGACGAACTCCAGGTTTTTTATACCCGTCAGCTCTTTCTCTAGCTTTAGAAAGGGTGCCACTTCTAGCAGTTTCTGTTTTGAATCTTCTTAAAGCAAACTCTAAGTTATTATTCTTAACGATTGTAGACATCTATTATCCCTCCCTTCAACATAACATCTAGATTATATCAAATTTTTTTTAAATATTCAACTAAAAATTAAGAAAAATGTCGATTTTTAGTATTTTAATTGAAATAAAACCTGACGCAATCCCATAAACTTTAGATTTTGGGTTAAGGAAGAGCAAATTGTAATTTTTTACTCTTTTTTTATAAAATATATTTACAAACATATGTATTTGTTATATAATTATAAGTGGTTATAAAAGAATTATTACAATATATAATCAAGGATAAGGAAGTGATTATTATGTTAAAGACTAATAAATATAGATTATATCCAAATAAAGAACAAGAGATGCTTATTAATAAAACATTTGGGTCTATTAGATTTGTATATAATAAAATGTTAAAATTTAAGCAAGATCTGTATAATCAAACTTCTTTATCATTTTCTAAAATAGATATGAATAATTGGTGTACTAGAGTATTAAAAGATGAATATGTTTGGTTAAAAGAA
>CADAMI010000050.1 GCA_902788975.1 uncultured Erysipelotrichaceae bacterium
GCATCAATTTTAGCTAATTTAGTAATATATTTAGCTAAATCATTTATCGTATATTGATATAATCTCTCTAACATTTTCTTAACAAAAAATTCTTTTTTACCAATAACTTTAGCTATTTCAAAATTGCTTTTACTATCGTTAGCTAATAACTTAATAGTAATAGATTGTCTTAGTACATTACTTAAAGAAGTAATTAAATAATCAAAACTAACATTTTCTAATTTAAAGTTATTATACATTTTTATAATTAAATCATAATCATTTTCTAAAAAAGCATTAGTAAATTCATAAATAATATTATCAATATTATCGGTAACAAGTAAATCAATATCATTTCTAGTAATTATCTTATCGTCGTTCTTATAAATAAATAATTTATCTAATTCAGAATTAATATTATTAATATCATTACCTACTTTATTTAAAAAATATTCAATATTAGCATTATCTATCTTAAACTTATTATCTTTACATTTATTATTAATATATTTTAATATATCATCTTTGTTATTAGTCTTCGAAGTTTCAATTATATTAAAATTATCTTTAAACAATTTATAAGTCTTTAATCTAGCATCTATTTTTGAAGTAATTAGAATTATATAAACATCTTTATTTATATTTTCTAAATACTTAGATAAATATTCATTTTCATTATCACTTATTTTACTAATATCAAAATTAATACCAATAATTACCTTTATATTAGAAAATAAACTTATCATCGAAGCTTCATCAAGAATATCATTAAAAGAACTTTCTGATAAATCGTATCTTATAATATTATCTTCATCTGTATTAATTTTCTTTAAAATATCTTGTAAATAAAAATCATTATTTTCTTTATTATCTCCAATAATTAAATGCAAATTATTCATAATTAGTTACCTCTTAATTATTTAGTTCTTCTTTTTATTTTTTCTTTTTCAAAAATTAAATCATAACTATGTAATTCTTTTATATATTCATCTAATTTATTATTAAAATAATTTCTAAACGCCAATATGACAATTAAATGATTTAGTGGTATTTCTTCTAAAGTCAATCTTTCAATAATACTATTAGCAATATCTAATGTTAATTCTTTTTCATCGTTACCAAATTTATATGTTGAATGTGGCTTACCATCCCTAATATCAAAATACTTATTAATATCAAAATTACTAAGCCAGGGATTATTATATTTTATACCATATTTTTTTACCAAAATATTATGTTTAATAGCATAATCTCCATAATCAAGTACTCTTTTAATAAAATCATCAATAATAGAACTAAAGTTTATGCCATATTCACTATCATTTAAATAATATAATTCCTCTAATGAAAAATCAAGATATTTATTAGTCAAATAGGCAATTTTTAACTTACAATCTGCAGTTAAATTTTTTCTAGAAACTTGGCCCAATGATAAAATAATTTTATTCATTATAGCAATATTCTCATTTATTTTATCAAAATAAGCTTGCTTTTCCTCATTCATCATACTATTAACAATGAAATATAATTCAAAATTATCTTTTTTAATCATCTTTAAAATATTCTCAATAGTTTTATTATTTATTCCATATTTTTCTTTAATATAAGAGATGCTACTACCATTATTGATTATAGCATAAAAGTCTTTTTCTATAATTCTTTTAATTGTTTTATTACTAAATTTTGATAATAGTTCAGGATGTTTTTCTATTACTTTATCAAATATAGAAATATCAATATTTATTTTTTTATCATCATTCATATCTAAGATTATCTTAGATATTTCTTCAACAAATTCATCAGTATAATATTCATCAGGTACAAATGATAAAAATCTATTAATATCACTTTTTATTAATTCTAGATACAATTCTTTTTTTATTAATTTTGTAGGAATCATACGAAGATATTTCTTATCCATTCTAGCTAATTCAACAATAAAACTATTATCAAAATATTCTTTTGGCATCATTCTAATATAATTTTCACGATACATTGCATTCATTCTTATTAATTTTTGATACATTCTTTTACTTCTAAATTTTTTAGGAATTTTCTCAAAGCTATCATCTAATGTATATTCAAAATACATATCATACATTTTTTGATTTCTTTTTTGAATAGGAACTTCATCTATATACTTAGGTGGATCTATACTAACTAATTCTTCATACATCCAAACTGTTCTAAATTCTTCCGGAATAATCTTAAAATATTTTTTAAAATTCTTTTTAGCTAACATCTCGCATAGTTCAATGCTCTTATAACTATCTGGTATTTCTTTAACATATTTATCTATATTTGAATAAAACATTGCTAAACAATTTTCTTTATTACGATATTCATCAGGTATATCATGATAGTTTACCACATAAGTTAAATATTCATCAAAACTATATTTAGATAATTGTCGATATAATGCAGGTGTTCTATTTACTTCGGCTATATATTTAAAATTATCTAAAATATATTTAAGCTTATCGTCTGAAAATTTAATTTCTTCAATATATCCTTTTGGAACTACTTTGTTGTATTTAATAAAATCATATTCAAGTAATCTTTTATAAATTCTAATAGATAGATATTTAGAAGGAATCAATTCAAAACACTTATCAACTGAATATTCGGTTTCTCCTTTAATCGTATAATCTAACAATACACTATAATAAACAAATGGTTCCTTTTTTATGGCATAAGATACAATATTATCATTCCAATATTTATAAGGAATATCGCCAATAGATATATATCCCATTTTATAATCTTCAAAATAAACATCCTTTTCAACCATACTACTACCCCCTTGGTTGCAGAGTATTATACATTAAAACTTAACATATTAAAAGAATTATTTTAAATTATTTAAATATTCCGAAAAATTAATGGCAATATTTTCTGGCATTAATTCTTTTAATTCTTCGATACTAGCTTCTTTCATTTTATCAATGGTTTTATATTTCTTTAAGATATTCTTTTTCCTTACTTCTCCAATACCATCAATATTATCTAAGATACTAGTTAAAGCTCCTTTACTACGTATATCTTTATGATATGTAATCGTATATCTATGGACTTCATCTTGCATACGAGTAAGTAATAAGAATAAATAGCTATCTTTTTTAATAGGTATTTCTTCAAGAGGATATTTACCAAGTAACATATTAGTACTATGTTTATCATCTTTCTTTAAACCTGCTACCGGTATATTCATACCTAAACTTTCAATTACTTCACGCGCCACATTAACTTGTCCAACCCCACCATCCACCAAAATAAGATCCGGTTTTTCTAAATTATCTTTAAGCACTCTAAAATATCTTCGGTAAATAACTTCCCTCATCGTACCATAATCATCATTCTTATCATTGGTTATCTTAAATTTACGATATAAATGTGGTGCTTTCTTACCATCAACAAATACCACCATTCCTGATACATTAAAAGCTCCAAATATATGGGCATTATCAAACATCTCAATATGATTACATTTAGGAATACCAAGTAAATTAGCTAAATCTTTTAAACTTTCATCTAATAACTTTTCATCTTTTTTAATTAAAGAAATTTGTTCATTATAATAATTCTTCGCATTATCAAAAGCTAAATCTAATATTTTTTTCTTAGTACCTTTCAAAGGAGTTATAAAGTTTAAATTAAACGTCTCACTCATCAATTCTTTATCAATAATATCAGGAACCATTATTTCTTTAACCTTAGTACTATGTTTATCATAGAAATTAGATACATAATTATTTACTTCTTCAGATATATCTCCAATCATTGGAAAAATATTACTCTTTTTGTCTAATAGTTTACCACCACGAATAAATAATATATTTATTGATAAATAATTATCTTCTTCATAATAACCAATAACATCTCTATCATAATGATCATCTAATTCAACTTTTTGTTTCTCTAATGTTATCTTAATATAATCAAGAATTTCACGATATTCCAAAGCTTTTTCAAATTGTAATTTCTCTGAACAAGCTTGCATCTTCTCTTCTAACTTAGAAATGACAATTTCACTATTACCATTAAAGAAAGATATTATTTCATCTTTCATCTGTTTAATTACTTCTGGATTCACTTTATTAATACAATAACCTAAACATTCCCCAATATGATAATATAAGCATTCTTTTTTCGGTAAATTCTTACATTTTCTTAAAGGATATAATCTATTTAATATTTCAACGACTTTTTTAGCAGCTCCCACATTTGGATATGGTCCAAATAATTTACGATTACCTCCCCTTCTTAGATTAGGATTTCTAACAATCACTAATCTTGGATAAGCATCATTAGTTAACTCAATATATGGATAACTCTTATCATCTTTATATAAAATATTATATTTAGGAGTATACTTCTTAATTAAATTAAGTTCTAGTAATAAAGATTCAACTTCTGAATTAGTTAGAATATATTCAAACTCATATATATCTCTAACTAACATCATAGTTTTACCAGTATGACTTTGTTTAAAATAAGAACTTAATCTATTCTTTAAATTCTTACTCTTACCAACATAAATAATACATCCATTTTTATCTTTCATTAGATAACATCCAGGATTATGCGGAACAGTCGATAATAATTTATCAATATATTCCATATTACTATTCATAAGCATCCCTCCTTTTATATATTAAAAATCATCATAATGTCTTTCATATGTATCGTAATAACTACCCCAATAATCATCAATAATACCATTAGAAGTATTAACTAAAAAATATATAATCAAAGCAATAAATCCAGTAATAATAAATGATAAGAATAAACCAATTCCATTTAAAACTATGCCAATCGTATTCTTACTATTTTTATTAGATCTAATAGCTAAAATAAGTCCAATAATTGATAATATTAATGATATTGGTGCAAATATCCCCAAAAATACTCCCCCTAATGATAATCCGCCCAAAACAATGGAAGTACTTCGATTACCCTCAGTAGATTTATTTACATTATCATTAACAACCTTTACTTCTTCTTTTTCACCAATAATATTCCCACAATTAGGACAATACTTCTCATACCCCATCAATCTATTACCACATCTATCACAATACATCTAAAACACCTCTCCATAATTATATAATAAATCTCTCTATAAATCAATTAAAGAAAAAGAATGATATTACTCATTCTTATAAATACACTTTGTGCCTACACTCGTCCCTCGTTCGGCACCAATACCACTTGTTTATGCAAGTGGATATGGATTCAAGATATCAAGAGATGCTGAATAGGACTAACCATCGCAGTACGAAGTGCTATCGTTGTCGACTTCGCATTGCATACTGACATCATACGCGTCCACGTAAC
>CADAMI010000051.1 GCA_902788975.1 uncultured Erysipelotrichaceae bacterium
AGTAACATATACGGTTACTAATTCAAGTGGAATAACAACAACAGCGGTAAGAACAGTAATTGTTATGGATAGTGAAATGAGTGTAACACTAAATAATACCAATTATACGAATAGTAATGTTAAGATTAATATCTATATCAATGATGATATGTTTGATTATTTACTATTACCAGATGGAAATAAAGTAACTGATAAGATATATACATATGAAGTATCAGAAAATGGTAATTATAGATTTATCATGTATAATAAAAAGAATAAAAATATAGAGAAAAGTATAACTGTTAATAATATAAATACAACTAAACCAAGTGGAAGTTGTAGTGGAAGTTATAAAGATGGAAAATCTGTAATAAATATAAAAGCACAAGATGATATAGGTATATCTAGATATGAGATAGATGGAGCAAATTATACGAGTAATCAAATAACAATAAATAAAGAGATTAGTAAAGCTAATATAACAATATATGATAAAGCTAATAATAGTACAAGTATAAGTTGTAATTTGGAAGATAATAATATTTATGGCGATGTAAAAAATATTGATTCAAGATATCCTCCTAAATATATAATAGAAAATCATAAGAATATATCATTAAATTATTATTTTTCTTCTAGTAATAAAGGATTTTCTTATTGGGTATATTTGCCAGATAATTTAAAAACTAATTTACCAATTATTATGTATATGGGTGGACTCGGAGAAATAGGCGATGATTATGCGAATAATTACAAGGGTGCATTAAATAATGGACCTATTAATGAAGTTGTTTCTTATGGTTATAAGTATAATGCGATAATAGTTCATGTTCAGGTTCCTTCTGGCAATTATGTTTATTCATATTTATCTTCATATGTTGAACTCATGAATAAAATTGCTGATGAATTTCAAGCCAATAAAAAGAAAATATCGGTAATGGGATTTTCTCATGGTTGTTATGGAGTTATGAATATAATTCAAAGTTATCAAACATATTTTTCAGCGGCTGTACCAATTGGTTGTTTACCAAAAGATAGAGCAAAGTATTTTGTCTCAACACCAACGTGGGCCTTTGCTGGCGGAGGTGAAGGCGTTAGTACTATGCCGGGGTTTGTCAATTCAATTAATGCTATGGGTGGAACTGCTAAATTTGATAGACCACCATATCATTATCATAATGTTGTTGGTAGTGAATACTCAATTTTAAGGGATGATAATTATAATGTTATTGAATGGATGATTTCTCAAACAAGAAAATAGCAAACATATTTGTTTGCTATTTTTGACTTTTTAGTTCTAATATGTTATGATATTAAACAGTTTTGGGGGATTTATGGAGATAAAACTATATAATGAAAAGAATGATAAAGTTATTTATAAGGTTGGTGTACCTTTTAATAGAGGTAGTTATGGTATTATATATAAAATAACTGATGATAAGTGTTTTAAGTATTTTTATTTAGGCAATGTTGCAGAAATGCTAGATGTTATGAAAGATATTAGAGATCTAGATTTAGATAATTTTTATAAAATATATGATTTTTTATTTGATAATAATGGTGATTTTTGTGGTTATACGATGAAATATTATCAAGACAATAATATTGACATTATGACAATGCCAATGGATTATACAATAGATAATTTAAGAAGAATAGCTAATTCTGTAAAAAAACTTAGTGATAATCAAATAAGTGTTATTGATTTAAAAGAGCATAATATTATTATGGATGAAAATAATATTACGGTTATTGATGTAGATTTATATACTAGAAGTAATTGCTCTCATGACTATTTAAGTGAAATTAATATTGATGCATTGTATCGTATGTTTATTAACTTATGTTATTATACTTTGAGTAAAAAACATTTTACCACTATTGATGATACGACTTATTTGACTGAATTATTTAATTATAAGGAAGATGTTGATACATTATGCAAAAAATTGGCTAAATATAAATATCCAATTGATTATATTTATGAATGTCGAAAAAAATATTAATATAATTGTGACAAATTTAGATAAGTCTAGATATTTTCTAGGCTTATTTTTTTCCTTATGATATAATTTTTTTGAGGGGAAGTATTATGAGTAAGAAAATTAAAAAGAAGAAAAATAAAAAAATAAGTATTATATTATTTTTATTAATTATAATTTGTTTGTTAACTTTTGGATATTGCTTTTATAATATATATAAACAGAAAATAACAGATAAAAATAGTATAAAAGTAATATTTAATAATGTTTTAGAGACTGAGATCAATTCAGAAGTATATTTAAAAGATTATGTAAAAGAGATAGTTAATGGGAAACTTGTAAATGGTGATGAAATAATAGATACTTCTAAACTTGGTATAAAGGAATTAAACTTATTTATTAAAAATAAAGATGGAAATGAAGAAAAATATAATTTCAAAGTTACAATTATTGATTCGATTAATCCGATAATTGATGCATCAAAAGAATTAACATCTTATATTGGCAATAGTATTGATTTACTTAAAGATGTTAAAGTTAGCGATAATTCTAATGAAGAGATTAATGCTAAAGTAGTTGGAGAATATGATATTAATAAGATAGGTAAATATGAACTTAGGTATGAGGCAGTAGATTCTTCAGGAAATAAGAGTGAATATGATTTTATTTTAAATATTGTGAGTGATCCCAGTAATAGAACATTTACAACCAGTAAAGGATTTAATGGAAAGGTGGTAAATGGAATTACTTATATTGATGGAATTCTTATTGCTAACAAAACGTATAGTTTACCTTCATCATATGCTCCTGGACTCCAGTCAAGTATTCAAAATGCATTTAATAAACTTAGGAATGATGCGACTAGTTTAGGATATGATTTTTATATTGGCAGTGGATATCGTTCTTATTGGGATCAAAAAATAATATATAATAATTATGTTAGTTGGGATGGACAAGTGAATGCTGACACTTATTCAGCTAGACCAGGGCACTCTGAACATCAGTCTGGCTTAGCTGTCGATGTTTGTGATAGCAATGTTGAAGCTTGCATAACTAGTGCTTTTGATAGTACAGAACAAGCTAAATGGTTAAATGATAATTGTTATAAATATGGCTTAATAATTAGATATCCAAAAGGTAAAAGTAATTTAACAGGCTATATGTACGAATCATGGCATTTAAGATATGTTGGGGAAGAATTAGCTACGAAATTATATAATAATGGCGATTGGATTACGGTTGAAGAATACTATGGAATAGATAGTAAATATAGTTAGAATATAGAAGGAGAAATATTTATGTGGGCAATATATGCACTTTTGACTTTTGCTTGTTGGGGAATTGCTGATTTGTTTTATAAAATTGGTAATTATCAAAATGGCGAATATAATCATTTAAAAACTGGCATTTTTGTAGGAATAGTTATGGGAATACATGCGAGTATCTATTTGTTATATAAAGGGATAGATATAAGAATGCTTGATATTATAAAGTATTTGCCAGTATCATTATTTTATATATTAAGTATGGTAATAGGCTATAAAGGCTTAAAATATTTAGAGTTATCAATATCTAGTCCAATACAAAATACTAGTGGAGTAATAACAGCAATATTATTATTAATATTTTTTAAAGAAAGATATGATATACCTTTTTATGTAGCAACAATACTTATATTTATTGGGATATTTTGGTTGTCTTTATTAGAAATAAAGAAAAATAGAATAGAAAGAGAAAATTTTAGAAAGAATAATAAAGTAGGTAAGATAATATTATTTACAATGATTTTTCCACTTATATATTGTCTTTTGGATGGAGCAGGAACATTTTTTGATGGAATATATTTAGATAAATTAAAAATTATTTCTGAGGATGTAGCTTTAGTAAGCTACGAGTATACATTCTTAATATATGCAGTAATTACTTTTATCTATTTAAAATTAAAACATGTAAAATTTAGTGTATCAAGTGAGAAACCTAAACTTATGGCAGCAATATTTGAGACTATGGGACAATTTTTCTATGTTTTTGCGATGGGTATAAATGCCACAATAAGCGCTCCAATTGTTGGTAGTTATTGTATACTATCAATGTTATTATCTAGAGTATTCTTAAAAGAAAAATTAGAAAAAAAAGAATATATGGCAATATTTTTAGTTGTTATAGGGATAGTTATATTAGCAATAATGGATGTATAAATATTTAAAGTAATTTCTTAAGACTAGATAATAGTCTTTTTTACTTTGATATATTTTTTCTTAAGTTTGTTGTATAATAATTATCAGAGGTGATAATATGTTTAATTTAGTGTCAAAATATTCTCCTAGTGGAGATCAACCTAAAGCAATAAAAGAATTAGTAAATGGTGTTAATGAGGGAAAGAAACATCAAGTTCTTTTAGGCGCTACCGGTACTGGCAAGACTTTTACAATTGCTAATGTTATTAAAGAAGTAAATAAACCTACTTTAATACTTGCTCATAATAAAACATTAGCGGGACAATTATATAGTGAATTTAAAGAATTGTTTCCTGATAATAGAGTAGAATATTTTGTGTCTTATTATGGCGTTAGCACTTTTCCTATGTTATCTAGTGTTATTTAGTGCTGATAAATCCGCAAAAATAGGACTAAATCAAACGAAACGGACTAGATAATACTGAATGTCAAAATAAAATTTGTGACTTTCATTCGTCACCATTCGTCCAACTGAATTTAGCACATTTATTGGTATAAAAATGTTCTTCTTATTGACAAAAACAACAAAAAAGAGTATAATACAAGCGATTATTAAAAAGAGGGTTTTTTGTATATTAGTCGCATTTGATTTATTATATTATTTATTACTTTCATATTTCTTTTTAATATATTTTATTAAAAGAATGTTTTTATTGTCTAATGGCACTAAACTCTATCGATTCTTTGTCAAATAGTGTTGGTAGACATTAATTTGCTACATTGAATTGATAATGAAGGATGATTAATTTCATCCTTTTATTATGCCTTTATTTAATA
>CADAMI010000052.1 GCA_902788975.1 uncultured Erysipelotrichaceae bacterium
ACTCTAAATACTACTCCATTTACAGCTACTCAAGAAGTAACATTTACTTCAAGTGATACTAATGAAGCAGTTATTGAAATTGAAAAAGTTGATGACAGACATGTTAAAGTAACTGGTGTTGCAGAAGGTTCAGCTACTATTACAGCAACTGCTGGAGAAGTTACTGCTACTATTTCAGTTAGTGTTACAGCCTAAGTAAAAAATCCAAATAGGGATTAGGGATTATTCCCTAGTCTCTATTTTATTTTTATAGAAAGGAGTGAATAATTATGTTAATAGTACCAACTTCAAGAATAATACTTTTAAAAAATCCAATTGAAATAGATTATGCAAATGAATTAACATTTTCATCAAAATCAGCTCAATATAATTATTTCTATAATTTGCCAAAATTGGAATGTGAAAATGCAACATATCAAAGAAAAGATGAAGTTGTTAGATTTCCTACTGACCCAACTTTAGAAGGTACTACTTATGATGATTTAATACAATATAATTATTGTATGTATCAAAATGATAAATGGAGTGATAAATGGTTTTATGCTTTTATTAAAAAGGTAACATTTGATAATCCAGGATTGAGTTATATTGAACTAGAAACTGATGTATGGCAAACATGGTGCTTTGATATAGCATTTAAAAATTCATTTATTGAAAGAGAACATGTAAATAATGATATTATTGGACTTCATACAATACCTGAAGGACTTGAAACAGGAGATTATATAAGTTGTAAATTACAACCCACTTTAACATCTAATATTGAAACATGCTTTGTATTCGCTGTTACTGAACTATTAGATACTATGGGTGGATATTCTACGTTTAATCAACTTTTACCAATTGGAGTATATTATTTGGGATTAACTCAACTTAGTGATATACAAAAATTAGTTAAAATGTATGATGAAGCAGGAAAAGGTAGTGCCATTAATTCAGTATTTGTAATTCCTAAATCATTTATCAGGACTTAGTGGTAGCATAAGTTATAGTATAAGATTTGATTATACACAAGATTTTAATGTAACTAAAGTTAATTATCTGGGTAATGATTACGTACCAGTTAATCAAAAGCTTCTAACCTTCCCTTACTCATTTTTACAAGTATCTAATCATACAGGACAAATTGTTACATATAAATGGGAAAATTTTAATATGTTAGATGTAGGAACTGAAGGTATTAATTTTAGATTAATGGGAACTATCACACCAGGTGGAAGTTTTAAATTATTACCAGTAAATTATAATAATATATTAAATAATCATGATGATACTATTAATTTAGGTAAATATCCTATTGGTGCGTTTAATAGTGATGTTTATACAAATTGGCTTACACAAAATGGTGTTAATATTGGTGGACTTAAATTAAATGCAGAACAAGCTGGTTATGCTTTAGGTGGTATTCAAACAGCTATTGGTTTAGCTGAACTTGCTTCAGGAAATGCTTATGGTGTTACACAAGTTGCAACAGGTTTAGGTGGTATATTCAGTACAATGCAAGAAAGTTATAGACATTCACTTACTCCAGATGTTGTTGAAGGTAATCTAAATTCAGGTGATGTAAACTTTACTTTTGGTCTTAATAATTTAGAATTTAAAAGAATGAGTATTAAAAATGAATATGCAAGAATTATTGACAGGTATTTCAGTTTATTTGGATATAAGGTTAATGATCTAAAATTACCAAATATTACAGGAAGAAGAAATTGGAACTATGTTAAAACTATTGGTTGTAATATATTAGGAGATATTCCGCAAGATGACTTACAAAAAATAAAAAATATGTTTGATAAAGGTGTAACATTATGGCATAATCCAAGTACATTTTTAGATTATTCACAAAATAATAGTATTATTTAGAAAGGAGTGAAACTATGGGAAAAAAGAAAAATAGAAATAATTATAAATTTACTGATAGTCTAGAATTAAATGACGCAACTTATATGGACTATTTAGCTAGATTTAGAAGAATTGCCTTATCTATGTTTGAATGGGTAAATTTACCAAAAAGCATGAATGCAAGATATCTTGAATTATGTTTATATTATAATGGTAAATGTGCTTTACTTAAAGATAAAAAATATGGATTTATCAATACTAAATGTGCAGGAACTGGTTATGTAAATATATATGGACTTCCAACTAAATTAAATTGTTATAGTTATGATTTTAATAGTATGAGAACATTATATACAGGACTTAATCCAATGCTTACTGAAAAACAAAAAGAAGCTAGAGAAAATTATGAGTGTATATTAGTTCAAAATAACTGGGAAGCATTGCCAACTGTCTCAAGTATGGAATTATTTGCATATAGATTATATGAAGCTCAAAGAACATGTGATATAAATGTAATTGCTCAAAAAACTCCCGTTCTACTTGTTGCCGATGAAACTCAAAGATTATTTCTAGAAAACTTGTATCAACAATATAATGGTAATCAACCTTTTATCTTTGGTGATAAAGACCAATTAGGAGATAAAACATTAAAGTCTATTAATACAATGGCTCCATTCGTTGCTGATAAAATTACTGAATATAAAAAAGAAATATGGAATGAAGCTCTTACATTTTTAGGTGTTAATAATATAATGTTAGAGAAAAAAGAAAGACTTGTTAGTGATGAAGCTAATTCAAATAATGAATTAATAAATCTAAACTTACAATCATTCTTAGCTCCTAGACAAGAAGCATGTCGCCAATTTAATGAAAAATTTGGTCTTACTGGAACTGACAAAGAAATAAGTGTTAGAGTTAGAAGCGATTTATATAATATCATAAAAAGAGAAATGTCAACTACTAAAGAATTAATTAGTAATAATGAAATAGATGAAATGAAGAAAGAGAAGGTGGAAATAAATGGCTAAATATACTTTTGAATTAAGAGAATTATTTGAACCTATTAAATTTAATCCACCAATATACTCAAGAAGTCAAGTTGAAGATTTTTTCAAAGATTATGAACTTAGTGATTATTTAACACAAGAACAAATTGATGTTATAAATAATGCTGGAATTTGGTCTAAAGATAAATTAGCTAGAAAAATAGTTGACCACTACTATATGAGAGAAAGTGGGTTAGAGACAATAGGATTATTTAAACATTATGCAAAGGTTATTATGCAAGAAGTAATGGAAGAAAATTTGCCACTTATATATTCAGCAAGTATTCAGTATGATCCACTAGTTAATGTTGATTATACTGAAACATTTAATAGAAATGCTGATAATACAGGTGAAAGTAATTCAACATCAAACAATATATCATCAGGTTTAGTAGTAGGTTCTAATACTCCACAAGGACAAATATCAAAAGCTGGAATATTACAGGGTGATTATGCTTCATCAACTAGTGCAAATGAAAATGAAGCAAATATTACTGATAAAACTACTACTGAAGGAAACACTAAAGAAAATTATACTAAAAATGTTAAAGGTAATTCAGGAGTATCAGCAACAGCTCAAAAAATGGTACTTCAATACAGAGAAAATATAATTGCAATTGATAAGAAAATTATTAAAGAATTAAATGTCTTATTTATGGGATTATATTAAAAAATATGTTATAATATAATAAAGGAGAGTGAAAATTATGAATGAAAAATTAGATATAGATGTTAAGACTTTAAAACCTTTTACAAAGTTTATTTATACTATTGGTGAACTTCCAACAAGTTATTTGATGTCTATGACTTATGAAGAACAACTTGTATGGTTATGTAATTATTTAGCACAAACAATTATACCTACTATTAATAATAATGCTGAAGCTGTTAAAGAAGTTCAAGATTTAGTTTTACAACTTCAAGAATATATTAATAATTATTTTGATAATTTAGATGTTCAAGAAGAAATTAATAATAAATTAGATGAAATGGCTGAAAGTGGACAACTTACTGATATTATAGCTCAGTATCTAGGACTTGCTGGAGTACTTGCTTTTAATACAGTTAGTGATATGAAGAATGCTACTAATTTAGTTAATGGCTCTACTGCTAAAACTTTAGGATATCATAGTTTAAATGATGGGGGTGGAGCATTTTATAAAGTTAGAACTGTTACAAATGACGATACAATAGATGAGATGACAATTATATCTTTATATGATAATACATTAATTGCTGAATTAATATATGCAGATATTAATGTAAAATGTTTAGGAGCATATGGAGACAATACACATGATGATACTATTGCATTACAAACTGCTATAAATAAAAGTTATAATATCTTTATTCCAAAAGGAACATATTTAATTTCTACATCTTTAAAAGTAAAAAATGATTTAAAAATAAGTGGTGTAAAAGAAACAAATAGCATTATAAAAGCTACAAGTGATATATCAATTTTTGAAAATAATTCTGGATCAAATTATATAACTATAAAAAATTTAAAATTAACAAATAATATAACTTCATCTAAATATGCTATTAATATTGAGGGTACTACAATATCTCCTTATAATGGAGCAACATATTCTCTATTTGAAAATATTTTTATTGATGGATTTGAAAGTGGTATATTCTTAAATCATGTATGGAATACAGAATTAAAAAATATTAGAGTTATTAATGGAACAACTAATGGCATATTTTTAGGTGGTGGGTGTAATAATATTCTTATTGATTTGCCTATGTTAGAACATTTAACTAATGGAATTCGTATATCTACTAGCACTAATGATTCAACTGAAAATACAAATATTACAATTTTAGATGCTGATATTGAATATTGCACGAATGGTATTTATACAACAAATAATAATAATATTAATATTATTAACTTATATACTGAACACAATACAAAAACAATATATTCAAGTTCAACAAATAGTTTAACTATAAATGGCTTTTATTCAGCATATGATACAAAATTAGCAGATTTAAATAATACTAAAGCCAATATATTAGGCGGTTATATAAAAATTAATTCATCATCTGATATTGGAATTATATCAACTAATAAATATATTAATTTAGAAAATATAACAGGAGCTAATGATAGTACAGGAAAAATATTTTATTTAGCTAGTGATGTTAATTCATATAATCCTACATTTTATAATACTTTATATTATAATGTAGAAAGTGAAAGTTTTAGATTAAGATATTCAAGTGATAAATTAGAAAGTGCATTTAATACTTTAGAAAAAGATGATAAACAATATTCGTGCTTTAAGCCTTGTTTAGTAATAACTTCTAATACATTGACAGCAAGTTCAGGTGATACAATTAATTTTGTTAGAAATGGTACTACTATAGCTACAATAAATATTACTAATGGAACAGCATTAACTAAAGATGATATATTAGAGTTTAATCCAGTAAATACAAATGGCAGAAATTTTATATATAAAAATGGTGATGAATACTCTATAACTCACACTAATACAACTGGTGTAGATGTTAATTTTAAAGTATTATTTAGAAATATTAAAACAGGTAACTTTATTTCAAACATCTAACATACTAAAATAAAAATAATTCTCTTGATGATCATACGCCTAATACAATGTTATTATCAGCTATCAAAGATTACACCAGTTGGAAAACATTTATTAAAAATTATAAATTAGGTAATGT
>CADAMI010000053.1 GCA_902788975.1 uncultured Erysipelotrichaceae bacterium
AATTTATCTATCAGAAATTGGGAATGTCCTAATTGTCATACACAACATGATAGAGATATCAATGCAGCAATAAATATAATGCAAGAAGGATTAAGAACAATGTCTTAATTACAATATAAATATTTAGTAGGGATGGAATAGCCCGAATTTACGCTTGCGGAGACTGTAGGTTACGAAGTCTGAGAACCAAGAAGCCCACCCTCTTTAGACGATGGGTAGTTCACTGGATATGCTTGCTAACTGATAACAAAGAAGAATATGTTTATTTAACGCCAGGGAATAATCCAACAGTAACTTTTGATAAAGTAGCTAGTGGCAAATTATATTCACACTGCAATAAACATGGATTGTGGGAAACAGATATAAAATAATAACATAATACCTCTTTTATAACATAAGTTATAATGGAGGTATTTTATGTATACATTACCAAATTTACCATATAATTATCAAGACTTAGAACCATATATAGATACTCATACATTAGGGTTACATTATAATATTCATACTAATAATTATCTAACTAAATTAAATAGTTTATTAAAAGAAAACAATTATCATTTTAGATATAATCTAAATGAATTAATATATCATTTAAATGAATTTAATCCATCCATTCAAGAGGAAATCCTATACAATTTAGGAGGAGTATTAAATCACATTCTTTACTTTAGTAGTATGGCTCCACCTAAAGAACGTAGACTTCCATTTGGTAATCTAGAACTAGCTATTAATAAAACATTTGGCTCATTTGATAACTTTTATCAAAGCTTTAAAGAAAAAGCTCTATCAATAAAAGGATCAGGTTATACATTTCTAGTTATAAACAATAATGGTAATTTAGAAATAATCAATTTACCTAATCAACAAACACCACTATTTTTAGGATTTGTCCCATTATTTACTATCGATATGTGGGAACACGCTTACTATTTAAACTATAAACAAGACAAGAATAAATATCTCGATAATTATAAAATAATTGCAGATTTTACCAATGCAAGTAATATATATAATAATCTATTAAGATAAGAATAATAAAAAACATATTATTCTTTTTTTAACCCATAATAATATTGGAGGATTATATGGAACATAAATCAATTTGGGAAGACTATTCCAAAACAATAAATAATAATATAAAACCATTTAAAAATATTAAAACAGATATTTTAATTATTGGTGGTGGTATTACTGGGTTAACTACAGCTTATTTTTTAAAAGATACTAATAAAAAAATAACTATTATTGATAAATCACTTATAGGTAAGGGAGTAACATCTAAAACAACCGCTAAAATATCTTTTTTACAACAAGATATATATGGAAAAATAACTAAAATGCATAATAGTAAAATAGCTAGAGAATATTATGAATCGCAAAAAGAAGCCATTAATATCATTACCAATATAATTAAAGATAATGATATAAAATGTGATTTAGAAAAAGTGGATTCGGTCTTATTTGCCAATAAAGAAAGTAATTATAAAAAAATAAATAAAGAAAAAGAGATATTAACTTCTTATGGTGAGAAAATTAAAGATTATCAAGATAATATAATTAAAAATGGCTTTAGTGTATCTAATACCTATACATTTAATCCATTAAAATATTTAAATTCATTAAAAAAAATAATCGAATCAAAAGTATCAATCTATGAAAATACTATTGCAACATCTATAAAAAAAATAGATAATAATTATCTTGTAACTACTAATAATGGTACCATAAAAACTAACATAATAGTTTTAGCTTGTCACTACCCATTCTTTATAATACCATATCTATTTCCAGTAAGAACATATATTGAAAGAGAATACGTATGTGCCGCTAAAGTAAAAGATACTAAAAAAATTACATCCATAAATGTAGATAAAGATTTATGTTCTATAAGATACTATAAAGATTATCTCATCTATGGAGGAATAGATCATAGATTAACTAGTAAAATAGATTATGGAAATAATTATAGAGAAATAAAAAAAGATTTTATTAATCTTTTTAATCAAGAACCAGAATATATGTGGATGAATCAAGATATTGTTAGTAATGATGAATTACCATTAATAGGTAAAATAAAAGATAATATTTATATATCAACTGCTTACAATGCATGGGGTATGACTAACTCTACTATTGGAGCTAAAATAGTATCTGATTTAATTAAAAACAAAGATAATAAATATATTAAATTATTTAATCCAAGAAGAATCAATTTACCATTAATAATTAATTCAATTATTGGTTTATTTCACTATTTAAAAGCCTATATTGAAGGACTATTTCATAAAAGTAATCCCCATTATGTCAAAATAAAAGGAATAATATATGGAGTATACACTGATTTAGAAGGTAAAGATCACAAAGTAAAACTAATATGTCCCCATATGAAATGCTCTTTAGTATTCAATAAAGAAGAATTAACGTGGGATTGTCCTTGTCACGGTTCAAGATTTGATATTGATGGTAATATCATTGAAACACCCTCTATTAAGAAGATTTAATAATTCCATAACCTTTATTCATATAATCATAAAATAAGTTAATTTTTGGTGGATGATATGTAAGATATCCAAATGCAAAATAAATAATTAATATTAATAATATTCCAACATCACTAGAATGTTTAATATTACTCTTATTCATAATATAATAACTAACTATTTGTACAAATATCAATATTAAAAATAACAAACTAATAGCTATATATGCCTTATGACCAAATATATCATTAAGAGGTATATATAACAATAAATAAACAATAATACCAAGTATACTAGATATAGCATATGATAATATAAAATTATTAAATTCTATATCTTTTTTCTTATATATAAAATATTCAAATATACTAAAAATTATACTAGGAGTAACTATTAATTTCATATGTTCCCAAATACTTTCATTAACTGGAGCAATTACACTAATAACAGAATTAGGTACCCATCCATATATAAAATGAAATATAATTGCTAATATAAATGAAATAAAAACTCCAACTATTTTAATCTTTTTCATAGTTAAGTATATGAAATAAAAAAACAATATTTACTAGTTTTTTCGATATCTTTATGATATAATCTATACGAAATATGAAAAAGAGGTGAATACCATGTTTATAGATGAAGTAGTAATGGAAGTTGAAGCAGGTCGTGGTGGAGATGGCTGCATGGCTTTCTTAAGAGAAAAATTTGTTCCTATGGGAGGACCAAATGGTGGAAATGGTGGTAAAGGAGCCGATATTATCTTTAAAGCTGATGAAGGTCTTAGAACCTTACTTGATTTAAGATATCAAAAAAAGATTAAAGGGGAGCCAGGACAAAATGGTGAAGGCAAAAATAAAAATGGTTCATATGCCGAAGATAAAATAATCAAAGTGCCTGTTGGTACTACCGTAAAAGATTATGATACTGGTATGATTATTGCTGATTTAACTAAACATAACGAAGAAGTAATTGTTGCTTACGGTGGTAAAGGTGGAAGAGGTAATGTCACTCTAGCCACTAGAAATAATCCTTGTCCATCATTTGCTGAACGTGGGGAACCTGGAGAAATTAGAAAGATAAAAGTAGAATTACGTATGTTAGCTGATGTAGGTTTAGTAGGTTTACCTAGTGTTGGTAAATCAACATTACTATCTATGATTACTAATGCTAACCCTAAAATAGCTGCCTATCATTTTACAACCTTATCCCCAAATTTAGGAGTAGCCCAAACCAAAGATAATAATTTTGTTATTGCAGACTTACCTGGATTAATTGAGGGAGCTAGTGAGGGAGTAGGTTTAGGTCATAAATTTTTAAAACATATAGAAAGAACTAAAATAATTGCTCATGTCATTGATATGTCAGGTTCAGAAGGAAGAGATCCGTATGAAGATTACCAAGTAATCCGAAAAGAACTTGAAGAATTTAGCCCAAAACTATTAAATAAACAAGAAATTATTATTGCCAATAAAATGGATTTACCTAATAGTAAAGATAATCTAAATAAATTTAAAGAAAAAATAGACAAACAAGTATATGAAATATCAGCTTTAAATAATGAAAATTTGGATATCCTAATTAATGCTTTATCAGAACTTGTTAAAAATACTAAAGAAGAAATACTATACGATGAAGCAATTCAAGAAAAACATGTCTTATATAAATTTAAAAAAGAAAAACCATTCACTATAATTAAAGAAAATGATCATACATTTGTAATTGAAGGTGAACAAGTTGAAAAGATATTTAAAATGATCAATTTTAATACTGAAGAAGCTATCTCTAGATTTGCTAAAAAATTAAGAAGTATGGGTGTTGATGAAGAACTAGAAAAAATGAATATCAAAGAAGGTGATATCATTAAAATATTAGATTATGAATTTGAATATACAAAATAAATTGCGAATTATTGACATAAAGTTAATTTTATTATATGATATTAGTATATAAAA
>CADAMI010000054.1 GCA_902788975.1 uncultured Erysipelotrichaceae bacterium
TTATTACAATCTATTTTAGAAAATGATAAAGAAGTTTGATTATATAGATCTTGCTTAAATTTTAACATTTTATTATAAACAAATCTAACAGATCCAAATGTTTTATTGATAAGCATCTCTTGCTCTTTATTTGGATATAATCTATATTTATTAGTCTTTAACATAATAATCACTTCCTTATCCTTGATTATATATTGTAATAATTCTTTTATAACTACTTATAATTATATAACAAATACATATGTTTGTAAATATATTTAATTAAAAAAAGAGTAAAAAATTACAATTTGCTCTTCCTTAACCCAAAATCTAAAGCTTATGGTATTGCGTCAGGTTTTATTTCAAAACCTTTATCATAATATTTTTCATAAAGTTCCTCAATTGCTTCATATTGCGGCGTAAATCCACATCCAGTTGCGGTATTAACCACTAATGATACTTCCCCTTTTAAAGAACTTAAATCAAAATCTTCACCATTTCTTTTTTTTACTTTTAAATCATAAATATTCATAAAATTTTCCTTTCATTATTACCTTACCTATAAATCAATTGTATCAAAAGCAACATAATTAATCAATATAAAAACTATTATCTACACAAAAGATAATAGTTTTATATCTATAAATTAATACTAAATATATCCCTTAAATTTCTTATTAATATTTTTAAAATATTAGCTTTTTTTATATCATAAGCTACCGTTACATCAACATCATATTTATAATTACCATTTTCAAATACCGATATTTTACCAACCGTATCTCCTATCTTAACCGGAGCTACTATTTCATTAGTTTCTATTTCGTATTTAACATCTCGCTTTTCCTTTTGAGAATTATTTAAAACTGTTATATCTTTTTTAGCCACAATATCGACATATTCAGGATCACCTAAATTAACTTTAACTATTCCTAAAGAATCACCACTATCAACAATTTTGTCGATATTATACATATTGAATCCATAATCTAGCATAGCTAACGTATCAGCGCTACGTTTTTCTGTACTTTCTTCTCCCATTACAACACTTATAAGTCTCATATCATTCTTCTTACCTGTTGCAGTTAAGCAATATCCAGCATTTCCTGTATATCCAGTTTTAAGTCCATCAATATATGAATAAAATTTTACTAGTTTATTTGTATTAACTAACCAAAAACTATTATTAGTGTTCTTTCTTAAATAATCTTCATATATACTAGAAAATTCTAATATTTTTTGATGTTTAACTAACTCTCTAGCCATTACTGCCATATCATTAGCACTTGAATAATGACCTTCAGCATCTAACCCAGTTGCATTTACAAAATGGGTATTTTTCAGTCCTAAACTATTAGCTTTTTCATTCATTAATTTAACAAAAGCCTTTTCCGTTCCAGCAATTTTTTCTGCCAATGCAACCGTTGCATCATTTCCTGAAGCAACGCATATTCCTTTAACTAAATCCTCAACACTCATCATTTCATTAGTCTCAAGAAATATTTGACTTCCCCCCATAGATGCTGCATTTTTAGATACAACGACAATATCATTCCACTTTAAATTTCCATTTTCAATATTTTCCATTATCAATATTAATGACATAATTTTTGTCATTGACGCCGGTGCTAATCGTTCATTAGCGTTTTTATTATAAAGAATTTCACCAGTAGATGCTTCAATTAATATAGCACTCTTAGCATTCTCAGCTAAATTTAAATCCTCAGCATATACACACAAAGGAAATATTAACAAAATAAAAAATAAACATATTTTTTTCAATACTATCACCTACTGAATAATATGTCTATTTTTATAATATATGCTTATATTATTTTTTTGTAACTGCACAAAAATTACCATAATCTATTATCTTATAATCATCATTAAAATATTGTTTATCACTATTCATAATAACATAAGCTACATCATCATCCTTAGTAGTATCAATTACATCAGGTGTAATACTTAAATAGTGATAACGTTCTTTATATGGTAAATATTCTTTTCCATTATTGATATTTGTTTCACCTTGAAAATATTTAGCATCCATTTTATTATAAAACATAGTTAAAATTTCACTGGTAGCTGCATATCCAACCCCTTGTGCATCAGCTGTAATATATATTTTAGATGTACCAGCTGACTCAACCTTATTTAAAGCATCACCAAAGCCTTCATAAAAATACTTTCCAATTTCTTTTGCATAAGTGGTAAAATAAGTATTTATCATAATAATGAAAATTATTATATACATCACAGTAACTAGCAATTTAGCATACTTTATATTTGTCATAACTTGATATATTCCTATAACTGCAAACATCATTATAGTATAATATATTATATTCATTCTATTAACATTTACATAATTTGTTGTAAGGCCAGTCCATATACCAGTTAATAATGCTAAAAATATAAGATATTTATTCTCTTTTAATTCAACTTTAGAAAGGGATATTATTCCAATAATAACAAATGGTATCGTAAAATAATACATTGTTCCAAAGCCAGTAATATCATTCCAAGGTAAATCTTTTCTTTGTAAAATTGTTGTATTTATTAATGAACCAAGATTTATACAAAATTGCTTTCCTATACTTTTCGAGAAAAATAGAATATCATTAGATCTTACACTATCAGAAAAATACTGAATTGTTACAAATGGTAATTTAATCGTATCCCATTTAAAAAAGTTAACCATCATAGTAAGAATAAATGGCCATGAAATTAAAAGATAAATACATATTGAAATTAATATTTCTTTAATATTAATCTGTTTTTTTACGTAGTAAAATACAGCAGTTAATATTAAGAAAAATGGTATGGTATATATAGCTATTCCATAACAATACATAGAAAGACCAAAAAATATCATTGATATATAAATATATTTCTTTTTTTGAGTTATCCCTTTATTTAAAAAATATAATCCTCCCATAAAGAAGTGTGGTAATAAATTAGCTTCTAAAGTCCATCTGCTTTGCATAAAATGCCAAGGATTTATTGCTACAAAAAATGCTGCAAGAAGTCCGATTTTTTTACCGAAAATATCTTTCATAAACAAATAAAAAAATATTCCACCCATAATACTTACCAACAACTGTGGAAGTCTTACTACAATGGGACTAAAATTAAATATCTTAATAAATAAAGCAATTAAGTACGCCAATAAAGAACTCATTTGCGAATAACCCCATGCATACAAATGAGCTGGTAGCCACGTACCAAAACGATCAGTTCCATATTTGGCTAAAGCTAAACCATCTACTGCCGCCATAGCACCATCTTGGTTAAACCCACTAGGAATAACACCAAATTGCCATAATCTTACTAAAACACCAATAATAATTATCGTAATTAATAATATTTTATAAGCCAAATTATCTATTTGAAAACAATCACTATTTTTTTCTTTTTCATTGATATTATGTTTTTTTAATAATACCCTCAATAATAGTACTATTGATATTATAAGAAAAAAACAATTAAATAATCTTACCATACTACATATCCCCTCGATTATCACAATCTTGATTTACCTAAAATTCATAAGTATCGCTGCAAATCTAATTATCATGATTAATTCACCTAAAAATATTAACTTATCAAATAATATTATATTGTTAATAAATTTCATAATTTTACTAACATCTATATTCTTAATTTTACGTATATTACTAGCTATCCATAATGAAGCATTACTTTTTATATCAATTAACATATAACTAATAATACTAAATATAATTAATAAGATAATTCCTATCCTAGCATCGCCAATATTATAAGTAATACTATTAATGCCAATAGCAATTATTGGTAAAATATATAAATATTTTAAATTACTAATAATTTTTCTAAATATATTAATATATTTATTTTTTTTATTATCAATTGCTGATATGCCTGCTTCCATTAAAGGTATACCTACATCACTTATACCATTACCATAATAACATTTACTAGCTATTTTAATAACTTTTCTTTTAATATTATAAATTGTAAATATTCCCGTATTCTCAACTATATTAATACTATCGTATTCATGAAGAATATCTTTTGTTATATTAAAGCCATCACTATTAGTAATTTTTTTTCTTTTATTAACCAATATCATAATAAAATAACCAACAAACCCAAAAATAATAAAACAATTAGCTATATACATTAATATATTTACCATAATACCATCTCCATAATAAATATATCACATTTTAATAAAAGAAAAAAGCGATTTCTCGCTTTTTAATTATTCAATAATTTCAGATACTGAACCAGCACCAACAGTTCTTCCACCTTCACGGATTGAGAACTTAGTTCCGTTTTCAACAGCAATTGGTGCGGCGATTAATTCAACTGTCATAGTTACATTATCACCTGGCATTACCATTTCAGTTCCTTCAGGTAATGTAATTACACCAGTAACATCAGTAGTTCTGAAGTAGAATTGAGGTCTGTAGTTTGTAAAGAATGGAGTATGTCTTCCACCTTCTTCTTTGCTTAGTACATAAACTTGAGCTTTGAATTTCTTATGTGGATGAACACTTCCTGGTTTAGCAAGAACTTGTCCTCTTTCAACTTCTTCACGAGAGATACCACGAAGTAATACACCAGCATTATCTCCTGCTTCAGCATAGTCAAGTTGTTTTCTGAACATTTCGATACCAGTAACAACTGTTTTCTTAGTATCTTTTAAACCAACGATTTCAACTTCGTCGTTAAGTTTTAATTGTCCTCTTTCAACACGACCAGTAACAACTGTTCCACGACCAGTAATTGTAAATACGTCTTCGATTGACATTAAGAATGGTTTGTCGTTGTCTCTTTCTGGAGTTGGAATCCATGTATCAACAGCATCCATTAATTCATCAATCTTAGCTCCCCATTCAGGATCTCCTTCAAGAGCTTTAAGAGCAGAACCTCTAATAATTGGAGTATTATCTCCATCGTATCCATATTCAGTTAATAATTCACGAATTTCCATTTCAACTAGGTCTAATAATTCAGCATCATCAACCATGTCGCATTTGTTCATGAATACAACCATTCTAGGAACACCAACTTGTCTAGCAAGTAAGATATGTTCTCTTGTTTGAGCCATTGGACCATCAGTCGCAGCTATAACTAAGATAGCTCCATCCATTTGAGCTGCACCAGTAATCATGTTCTTTACATAGTCAGCATGTCCTGGACAGTCAACGTGAGCATAGTGTCTCTTTTCAGTACTGTACTCGATATGAGCAGTATTGATTGTAATTCCTCTTTCTCTTTCTTCAGGTGCTTTATCAATATTAGCGAAATCAACTTTTTCATTTCCGTTTTTTCCAGCTAAATGTGCAGATATAGCAGCTGTTAATGTAGTTTTACCATGGTCAACGTGGCCAATTGTACCAATATTAACATGTGGTTTACTACGATCAAATTTTGCTTTTGCCATTTTAATTTTCCTCTCTTTCTTTAACTTATATATTTATTTTAGCAAATTTTTCATATTTTTCAAGCATTATTATCAATTTATACAACATTTGATAATAATTTTACTTATAATTAGATTTAATAATATCTAATTAATTTCCACCATTTTTCTTAATGATTTCTTCAGCAATTGATTTTGGAACTTCTTCATAGTGATCTAATACCATTGTAAATGTTCCTCTACCTTGGGTATTAGAACGAAGACTAGTTGCATAACCAAACATTTCAGCTAATGGAACCATTGCTGTAAATGCAATTGCATTTCCTCTTGATTCTTGACCAAGTGGTTTTCCACGTCTTGAAGTAATATCTCCAATAACACCACCAGTATATTCATCTGGAGCTACAACTACTACTTTCATTATAGGTTCTAGAAGAACTGGTTTACACTTATTTTTAGCTTCTTTTAATGCAAGTGATGCCGCAATCTTAAAGGCCATTTCAGATGAGTCAACATCATGATATGATCCATCAAACAATGTTGCTTTAACATCAACCATTGGGTATCCTGCTAAAACACCAGTTTGCATTGCTTCTTGTAATCCTTTATCAACAACGCCGATGTATTCACGAGGAACTACACCACCAACGATATTGTCGACAAATTCATAACCTTTATCTGGATTTGGTTCAAATCTAACCCAAACATGACCATATTGTCCACGTCCACCAGATTGTTTAATGTGTTTACCTTCACATTCAGCAGTTTGAGTAAGTGTTTCACGGTAAGCAACTTGTGGTGCTCCAACTGTTGCTTCAACGCCAAATTCTCTTCTCATACGATCGATTAAGACATCAAGGTGAAGTTCACCCATACCTGAAATTACTGTTTGACCAGTTTCAGGATCAGTTTTCATCTTAAATGTTGGATCTTCTTCAGC
>CADAMI010000055.1 GCA_902788975.1 uncultured Erysipelotrichaceae bacterium
TGTATAATTAAGTTGGTGGTAATATGAAGTATTTTATGACATTTAGTTATGATGGAACTAATTTTAATGGTTATCAAAAGCAACCTAGAATGAGAACTGTTCAAAAAGTTATGGAAGATGCTTTAAAAGAGATTAATGGCGGTAAGAATGTAAGTATATGTGCATCTGGAAGAACAGATGCAGGAGTACATGCGATAAATCAAAAAGCACATTTTGAAATGGATAAGAAAATTATTTGTGATAAATTATTAAAGGGTATTAATTCTTTATTACCAGATGATATATATGTAAAGAAAATTGAAGAAATTAGTGGTGACTTTCACGCAAGGTTTAGTGCAATTGGAAAAGAATATATTTATAAAATAAATATGGGGGAATATAATCCAATAGAGAGAAATTATGTTTACCAATATAATAATAGATTGGATATTAATGAAATGGAAAGAGGTCTTAAATATTTAGAAGGTGAACATAATTTTAAATCATTTACCAAAACTAACGATGAAATAGTAGATTATGTTAGAACAATTAGTCAGACTTCAATTGTTAGAGATAGTAAAGATATTAATAAAATTACCATTACTTTTGTTGGTACTGGTTTTATGCGATATATGGTTAGAAATATGGTTGGATTACTAATTGAAATTGGTGAGGGAAAAAGAAAAGCAGAAGAGATTATTGAAATATTAAAGCATGAAGATAGAACTTTTGCTGGTAAAACAGCTCCAGCTTGTGGATTATATTTAAGGAATGTTTTCTATTAATTGACTTATTAATAAAAAAATAGTAGAATATTAGTTGGAGGAAAAGAAATGAAGAAAACAGATTTTATTTTAATAGGTGTAGTTTTAGTGCTTATTGTTGTAGGAATAATTTCTAGTAAAGGAACAGAATCATTAGTAGAGATAAAATTTCCGCTTGAATTAAGTGGTGAAGTTGGACTACATGAAATTACGTATAGTGAATATGAAGAAAAGGTAAAAAACGGGGATGCTTTTGTAGTTGTTATTGAAAGAACAACTTGTGGATATTGTCAACAATATATGCCTTTAATGGAAGAAGTTGCCAATGAACAAAAGATAGCTGTTACATATATAAATACTGATAATATAACAGAAGAGGAATTTGAAAAGTTATCAACTACAAATAAATACTTAAAGAAGAATCAATGGGGAACACCAACAACACTATTTATGTTAGGAGATAGGATTGTCGATTCAATTGGTGGATATGTTGATAAAGCATCAATTGAAGCATTCTTTAAAGATAGAGTAGTTGTTGGAGAATAATATGGGTAGTTATGAATTAGCTAGACAATTTCTAAGAAAATATCCAATGACAATTGCTTGGAGACTTAAACAACATTGTAAGATTATTGATAAACATTTAAATACTGATGAAAAGATATTATATATTTTTGCAGGTCAAAAAAATGATAGTGTATCAGATCTTGTAAATACAAATGTAGTAGCGTTAACTGATAAAAGAATAATGGTAGCTACGAAGAGATTACTATTTGGATATTTCTTTAAATCAATAACGCCTGATATGTATAATGATTTAACAGTATCTAAAGGTTTAATATTTGGAAGAGTAACACTTGATACAGTAAAAGAAGTAGTAACGCTTACTAATATTGATCCCAAAGCGCTTAATGAGATTGAATCAAATATTACAGAAATTATGTTAAAACTGAAAAAAGAGTATGTAAAAGAAAGCGAGAATCAAGAATAAAATCTTGGTTCTTTTTATCGCCATTTTTAAATTTTATCATATCTTATAATGGGAGGGGTAAAATGTACGAAGTATATATGGTTAAAGATGGGGATACATTAGAGAGTATTGCCAATAAATTTAAAACAACTCCAGATGTAATTAAACAAATTAATGATGATATTGATATTACTGTTAATAAAGTTATTAAGGTACCTAAATGTTGTAGTAAAAATTTTGATTATTATGTTGTTTTACAAGGAGATACTTTATATGAAATAGCAAATAAAAATAATATAGATCCAACACTCTTGGCACAGTTAAATGGAATTAATATAGATGATTATATATATCCTAATCAAGTTTTATTGGTACCTAAAGCAGGTTCTATTTTATATTTTACAGCAGTAGGTGATACACTAGCGGAAATTGCTGAAGGACTAAATATCAGTTTGGAAGAGTTAATAGATCAAAATAATAATATATATTTACAACCAGAACAATTAATTATATATAAATACAAATAATATTTGTTATTTTTTTAGAATAATTAAAAGAAAGAAAGATTATGCTTTTTAAATATTTAAGATGCATATATATTATATAATAAAGTTAATTATGAGGAAATATAAGGAATGATTTTAATATCATTCTTTTTTTTAAATATTGTAAAATATTTTTATTTATGATAACATTATTATAGGTGATGATATGAAAAAATATTTAAATAAATTAATATTGAAATTAAAAAAAATATTTTCGAAAAGAAAAAATATTTTTATTGCAACAATTATATTTATAATTTTATTAGTTATTATTATAATACTTATATTTGGTAAAAATGATAGTAAGAAATTTACATTAAATCGGATTTATGAAGTGTATCCTGAAGATGTTCGAAAATTGTATTCAAATGTGGTAGATGTTTCTTGTAATGGTGATTTACATTTTGATATTAAACTTGATAGTGGTGAAAAGAAGATAGAGGATATTAATAAAGATGATTTATTAAATTATATGTTTAGTTATTTAGATAAGGATAATTTATTAACGGATAAAATTGAAAAATCATTATTTGAAAAGACAGAGAAAGAGTTATTTTTAGATAAGGTTAATTTAATTGATAATATTAAAGATTATAATTATAATGGTTATATTTATAATGTTAATAAAGGAATTATTACTAGAAAAAAAAGGGAATGTAATAGTGGAGATATCAAGTATGTTTCTCACTTGTTTGGGTATTCATATAATAAGAAAGAATTATCAATTGATATAAATGTAGCTTATTTAAAAGATGGAATATTATATAATTATAGTGATGAACAACTAGGAGAATATAATGGGGATGTATCTAAATTATTTAAATTAACTAAAAATACTTCTTATTATAGACTTAATTATGTAAAAAGAAATGGAATATATAAATTATCTAGTATTGAATGGAAGAGTAGGACATAGGTGTTAATATGGATAGAAAGACAGTAGTTATTACAGGAAGTGCTAGAGGACTTGGCTATGAAATGGCTAAGTGTTTTAGAAGAAAGAATTTTAATGTGGTAATTAGTGATGTAATTAAGAAAGATATTGATAATGCTAAAAAGAAATTATTAGAGGAAAAAGGGAATGGAGAAGTACTAGGAATAGTATGTGATATTACTAAGAGTAATGATATTATTAAATTAATCGATGAAACAAAAAATAGTTTTAAAACGATAGATTATTGGATTAATAATGCAGGAGTTAATCAACCAGATAAATTAATATGGAAATTAACGGATGAAGAGATTAGTAGAATGATCGATGTTGATTTAAAAGGTACGATTATTGCTTCAAAATATATAATGGAAGTAATGGAAAAACAAGGTTATGGGAATATATATACCGTTGAAGGACATGGATCTAATGATGCGGTTATTCCAGGATTATCAATATATGGAACAGCTAAGAGAGGAGTTACATATTTTATCAATGCTTTAGCTAAAGAATGTGAAATAAATAAATTAGATATTATTGTTGGGGCTTTATCTCCAGGTATTATGATAACTGATTTTATAGTTAATGCGTTTAGAGATAAGAAAATAGAACTTAGTAATAAGAATAAAAAAGTATATAATATTTTAGGTGATTATCCAGATGTTGTAGCTAAATATTTAGTTAATAAAATGTTAAGTAATACAAATAACAATGTAAGAATTAAATGGTTAACTAATAGAAAAGCAGCTTTGAGATTTATGACTAGTCCATTTAAGAAAAGAAATTTCTTTAAATAAAAGAATACTGCCAATTGATTTTGACAGTATTTTTATATTATAATTATTTTAATATATAATAAGTATTTTTGCCACTACCGTTTTGAATTATTATATTATCATTAATTAACTTATTTAATATATTTGTAGCTCTAGTTTTTGACACCTCAAGTAAAGATTCAACAATTAGTCTGTTGATTCTTGTGTTTTTCTTTATATATT
>CADAMI010000056.1 GCA_902788975.1 uncultured Erysipelotrichaceae bacterium
ATATGGTTAAGAATCATAACTTAGCTAGTTCCATAACTGATGCATCATTTGGGGAACTAATAAGACAACTAGAATACAAAGCAGCGTGGTACAGTAGGATATTAATAAAAATAGATGCATTTTATCCATCTAGTCAACTATGCCATATATGTGGATATCAAAACCAAGAAACCAAGAATTTATCCATTAGAAATTGGAAATGTCCTAATTGTCATACACAACATGATAGAGATAAGAATGCCGCAATTAACATATTACAAGAAGGATTAAGAACATTATCTTAATCACATTATAAATACTTAGTAGGGATGGAATAGTCCGAATTTATGCTTGCGGAGACTGTAGGTTACGAAGTCGTAGAACCAAGAAGCCCATAAACTTTAAATTATGGGTAGTTCACATAAAAATAAATATATGCTATATTTTTGTCAGGAGGTTTTTGTATGGAAAAACTATTTTTTGCCAATAAAATATTATTAATTCAAGATTTTATAAAATATGCTGAATATAAAACAGAAAGATTAGGATGTGAAGTAAATAATTACTTTTATCTTGATAATCGTATTTTTGCATTTAATTATCAAGATGGAAAGTTTGTTGATTTAAATGGTAATAAATATCAAATATTTAATAAAAAGGAAATAAAAAACAAGGATATTATATCTTGTAATCATTGTAAGTACAATAATAAGAACACATATTCTCACATATGTCAAGAAAGGCCACTTACGATAACTTCTTGTATTGGTATTACTAATATTGATGTATTAACTGATTTTTTAACGCACTATGATACTGATAAAGCATTGAAAATAATAGATATTTTTAATAATGATATTGGGGCATATTATACTTATATAGATAATGTTGTCTATGATGAAAATATTGAAAAGATAAATAATAAGGTTAAGAGATATTTAAAAAAATAAAGGAAATTCCTTTATTTTTTTAATGGTATTTGTTTTCTTTAGCTAATTCTCTAGCAATATCTTTTTCTTTTAATGATTCTTTTTTATCATAAGTATGCTTACCTTTACATACTCCTAAAGATACTTTAGCTAAGCCATTTTTAAAATATATTTTTAATGGTATTAAGGTATATCCTTCTAAGGTTACTTTATTATTTAATTTTAATATTTCTTTTTTATGTAATAATAGTTTTCTGGTTCTAGTTTCTTCATGATTAAATATATTACCTTGTTCATATGGTGAAATATGAGTATTTAAAAGATATACTTCATTATTTTTTATAATCGCATAGCTATCTTTTATATTACATTTACCATTACGAATAGATTTAATTTCGGTACCAGTTAAAACTATCCCAGCTTCTATCGTATCGGTAATAAAATAATTATGACTAGCCTGTCTATTAACTATTTCCATAAAATCATCCTTTCTATGATGCGAGTGGAACAGTATTTATTCTTTCATCATCTGATTCAATTACTTTAGCATACGTATTATAGACATCTTGGTATCCAGGTAAATGATCTTTAATTTCTGAACTTGAGAACGGAATAACTTTAAAATAACGCCATCCAGTATAATACGTATAAATTAATTCGTTGTTGATATTATCTATTTTAATCGAAATATCGCCATTGTCAACTGTTTTTGTAATATCAAGTGAGCTCATTAAGCCAACCATACATTTGTAGTAGGTACAAGTTCCTTGATTTTGATACTGAGCAGATATAAAATTACCTAATGAATAGAATACTAAAGTATTATCGATCCATTCGACTGGTTGAATAACATGAGGGTGAGTTCCAATAATAATATCAACATGATTATCAGCTAAGAATTTAGCCATATCTTTTTCATAATTTGTTGGAGTGTGAGTATACTCTACTCCCCAATGCATCGCCACTATTAAAACATCGACTTTATCTCTTAAAGATTCAATATCTTTTTTGACGGTTTCTTTATAGTTTTGGTATTTCGTATCATTATCAGGATTATTGATATTATCGATATCTGTTGGCCATAAATTAACTAAATAATCATCAGCAACTGGCATACCATTAGTTCCATATGTATAATTTAACATGGCATATTTAATATTATTAACTTCTAAAATACGTGATTCAATTTCTTGTTTTTCTTCAGTTGAACTATAACTACCTACGGCTTGAATATTATCTTTACTATTCCAATATTCACGTGATTTTAAAACGGCATTTTTACCTCTATCTACTGTATGGTTAGTAGCTAAACTAACCAAATTAAAACCAGCATCGATCATCGCATCCCCTGCTTCTTGAGGTGAATTAAAGGTTGGATAGTCTGATAATCCTAAACTTGTACCCCCAAGAATAGTTTCTTGATTATAATAAGCAATATCATAATTTGCTACTTTTTCTTTGATCAAAGTTATTTGGGGTTTAAAATCATAACCATTATAGTTAGCCAGTCTATTCGCATCATTATAAACACTGCTATGAATTAAATTGTCGCCTACCATTATCATACTAGCTGTATATATCTTGGGTTCTTCTTTTTCGGTAACTTCTGGCTTATTTGGTTTATTATGCTTTTTATCTAAAGATTTAAAATATTTTAAACCATATGTTGATCCAAATACTAAACCACCGATAATTATCAAAGTAATAATTATTGGAATAATTTTAATTCTTCTTTTCTTTCTTTTTTTACTACGCATACTTTTCTTTCCTCTCATTAGTTGACTAAGGCAACTGTTTTTATTCTTTCGTCATCTGACTCTATTATTTTAGCATAATCATTATAAACATCTATATAATTATTTAGATGGGTTTTTATTTCACTGTTAGAAAATGGAATTACTAAATAGTTATGATAATTATTATGGTATGTATAGATTAATTCATTTTGAATATTATCAATTTTTATATCAATCTTATCATCTTCTACTCTTTTTGTTATATCTAAACTACTAAGTAAACCAATATTGCATTTATAATAAGTACAACTTTCACTATTTTGAGCTGATATAAAATTACCAAGTGAATAAAAGACTAAAGTATTTCCAATCCACTCGACTGGTTGGATCACATGTGGATGGGTTCCGATAATTATATTAACACCATTATCAGCTAAAAACTCAGCTGTTTTTCTTTCTAAGTCTGTTGGTGTATGGGTATATTCTCTGCCCCAATGCATAGCAACCATTAAAACGTCTACTTTATCCTTTAAATTATTAATATCATTTATAACGTTTTCTTTATAACTTTCATAATTAGTTTCATCATTCCATAAATTAACTAGATAATCTTTACCATCAGGAACTGGAATGCCATTAGTTCCATATGTATAATTTAATATTCCATATTTAATATTATTAAGTTCAAATACTTTGTTTTCTAAATCTTTCTTTTCATCATATGAACTATAAGATCCAAAGGCATAAACATTATCCTTGGAATTCCAATATTCTCGTGATAATAGAACGGCTTTCTCACCTCTATCAAGGGTGTGATTGGTAGCTAAACTAACTAAATTAAAACCAGCATCAATCATTGCATCTCCTAATTCTTGAGGAGAATTAAAACTTGGATAACTAGATAAGCCAATACTTGTGCCTCCTAAAATAGTCTCTTGATTATAATATGCTAAATCATGGTTTTTAACTTTATCTTTAATTAATTTTAGATATGGTTTAAAATCGTAGACTCCATCATTATAGGCATCATTATATAATCTATCATGAATTAAGGCATCTCCTGCCATGATTAAAGATATTTTATATTCTTTTATATTTAAAGTTTCATCTTTTTTTATTTCAACATAATCATTTTTCTTTTTAGGAATATTAATTATAACAAAAATAATAATTAAAAGAAATATAATAGATAAACTGATTCTTTTAATTTTTGATTTCCTTCTTTTTTTGACCATTATTATCTGGCTCCTTTACAACCTTGAAATCAACTTGGGCTGTTTCTTTGTTGGCAGCAATTACTTCAACCATAACAGTATCACCATACATATACATCTTTTTAGAATTTTTCCCTAAGATAGCGCTTAAATCACGATTGTAGATGTAATAGTCTCCACCTAAAGAATCAATTCTTACTAATCCTTCGACAGTATTTTCTAGTTCGACAAAGAAACCAAATTCAGTTTCCATATATTCGGCTTTTTTCATGGAATCAACATCACGTTCACAGTTTATCGCATCTTGTTCTTTTTTAGAAGATTGGTTAGCAATATCAAATAATCTATTCTGCCAATAAGATATTGTTTTAGAATTATTACGTTCTGTATAATCTTTAACTAATCGATGTAATGTTAAATCAGGATACCTTCTTATCGGCGAAGTAAAATGAGCATATCTTTTAACTAGCTATTCCAAAGTGTCCAATATTTATATCAGAGTACTTAGCTTTTGACATTGTTTGAATAGCAAAAGTACTTAGAATTACTTCTTCATCTTTACCTTTAAATAGTTTAAGTAATCTTTGATAATCAGTATTCTTAAATTTATTAATGTCAGCTTTTATATTATATCCTTTACGATTTAAGAATTTAAGAAATACTTCTAACTTTTCTTTATTAGGTTTATCATGAACACGATAGATGCCAGGTACTTTCATATCTTCAATATAACCAGCAACCGTTTCATTAGCAGCAATCATAAAGTTTTCAAT
>CADAMI010000057.1:0-4076 GCA_902788975.1 uncultured Erysipelotrichaceae bacterium
AAATGATAATATTTTTCTGGAATATTATTTATGAAGGAGTAAGATGAGTATGAATTATTATGATGAAATTAAAAATATTTTGATAGATAATGAAATATATAAGAGAGTAAAAGACTATAGTAAGAATAGAAATGAATTAGAAAATTATCATAATGTTGGCAAATTATTAGTTGCAGCTGGTAAACATTATGGAGAAGGAATAGTAAAGGAGTATTCAAAGAAACTGACCAAAGAAATTGGTAAAGGTTATGATATATCAAATTTAAAAAGAATGAGACAATTCTACATCATAATTCAAAAAGGTGTTGCAATGCCACACCAATTGAGTTGGTCACACATATTATCATTATTACCAATTAATAATATCAATGAAATAAATTATTATATAGATATTTCAAAAAGACTAAATCTATCTTATAGACAATTAAGAGAAAGAATTAAATTGCATGAATATGAAAGATTGGATGAAAATACTAAAAGAAAATTAATTATCAAAGAAGGAATAAACGTTACTGATAATATAAAGCAACCAATAATTATAAAAAATAAATATAATACAAATAATATATCAGAAAAAATGCTAAAACAATTAATACTTGAAGATATTGATGAGTTTCTTAATGAATTAGGTGAAGGATTTACATATGTTGGTAATGAATACACGATTAAAATAGGTAATGTATATAACTATATAGATATTCTCTTGTTTAATTACTTATACAACTGTTTTATTGTAATAGAGTTAAAAGTAACTGAATTAAAGAAAGAACATATTGGGCAAATCCATACGTATATGAATTATATAGATAAGAATATAAAAAGTCTACATCAAAATAAAACCATTGGAATTATCATTGTTAAAAAAGATAATCAGTTTATTATGGAATATTGTAGTGATTTAAGAATATATAGAACTACTTATAAATTAATATAAATAAGGATATTTAAATAAATACTTATAAGGACTTTTATTTTGTATATAAATAAAATATAATTCATAAAATTAAATATGAATTATAATGAAATTAGTAATAAATTAAAAGAAATAGATATTGAAGACCATATCTGGTTAATATATGTAGGCATTATCTTATTAAGCTGGTATTCCAATAGTTTAGAAAGAAAATATTTTATTTATAATGATTTAGATAGTAAAGATAAATATCGTAAGATAATAATAATTATTTTTTCTATCTTAGTTATCGTATATATCTATTTTTTTCAAGGTTCATTAGATGATATTTTTTCATTAAAACCAACTGATGGTATCAAAAAAATTAAATTAACTGAATTATCAGCTATTGGTTCTTTATTAATAGTTATAAGTGGTTTAATATTTTTATATATTGCTTATACTGATCAAGATATTGATGTTGAAATAGCTTTTAATTGATGTCTTATATATAATTTGTTATAATTAAAATGAATATAAAAGTATTCATTAATATTGAAGGAGGAAAAAATGAAAAAGAAAATATTAAGTATTTTTAGTATTCTTATCATCAGTATGTTTATGGTAACTAATGTAAGTGCCTTAGAATTAACCCAAGCTGGTGATGATGTTATTCAAGAAGGAGATTATAATTCACTAAGACTTGTTGCCGGAAAGAATGTCACAAGCACTGCTAATATCGATGGTATATCACTAATTGCTGGAAATAATGTTACCGTTAATGGTCATGTATCATATGGCTTTTATGCTGGTAATTCAATTACAATTAATGAATCTATTGAAAAAGATATGTTTGCTGCTGGTAATATGATTACTATTGGTGATAATGCAAATATTGGTAGAGATGCTTTTGTTGCAGGTAACAAAGTAACAATTAATTCTAATGTTGGTAGAGATTTACGTGTCGGCGCTTCAATCATTAATATAAGTGGTATAACTATTAACGGTGATGCTTATCTAGATGCTGAAGAAATTATCATGAATGAAGACACTGTTATAACAGGAAAATTAACATATCTAGAAGACACTAGAGTAACTGGGTTAGATAAAGCAATTATTGGTTCAGTTGAAACTACTAAAGTTCCCGAAGTAACTGTTAAATATAATCCAATTGATACAGTATATAGTTTTATTATCAATGTTATTGCTGCCTTCATTGTAATGATTGTTTTATTCTATCTAATACCAAACAGTAAAGAAAAACTTAACAATGTTGAATTACAAGCTAGTCCAATATTAAAAACTGTGGGTATTGGATTATTAGTCCTAATCGTAGCTCCAATTGCAATAATTATTGCAATGTTTACTGGCGTTTTAACACCAATATCATTAATAACATTAGCTGTATTTGCAATTGCTATCTATTTATCAACATTATTATCTTCATATGTTTTAGGTAATATAATAAATACTAAATTATTAAAAAATGATAATGTATACTTATCCCTAGTTATTGGTATTATCTTAATTAAACTAATTAAATTAATTCCAAAATTAGGTGGTTGGATTGTTGCACTTGCTTTATTCTATGGCATGGGCCTAATCTATAAATACATAACAAATCAAACTAAATAATTATTACCCCTTTTTAAGGGGTTTTCTATTTACCAAATAAAATGTATAATATAAATAGGTGATATAATGAATATTGAATATGAAGTAAGAATACTAGAAGTTAATCCAGATGAAATAATTAAAAAATTAGAATCCCTAGGTGCTACCAAAGTAGGAGAGTGGCATCAAAAAAGATATGTTTATGATACTAATCCTGTAAATGATAATGCTTGGTTTAGATTAAGAACTAATGGTAAAGAAACAACGCTAACATATAAAAATGTTGAAAAGAATACCATAGACGGTACCCATGAATTAGAAATAGCGGTAAGTGATTTTGATAAAACAAATGAATTATTATCTATTATGGGATACATGCCAAAAGGATATCAAGAAAATAATCGCATAAGATATCTTCTAAATAATGTTGAAATAGATATTGATACTTGGCCTATGATTCCTACCTATATGGAAATTGAAGGTAGAAATAGTGAAGAAGTTGAAAATATTCTAAACTTATTAAATATCCAAAAAGATAAAATAACTGCTTTAAATTGCCAAGATATTTATAAAGAAATTTATCATATAGATATCGATAAAATTAAAAAATTATCTTTTAAATAAATAGGTGATATGATGAATATTGAATATGAAATATTTAAAAAAAGTAAAATAGACTATAATAAATTAACTAAATATGGATTTAAAAAAGATAATGATAATTACATTTATGAAACCAATATCTTAAATAACACCATGAAATGTCTTATCAATATTAAAGGTGATAAAATTAATGGAACAATTATCGATTTAACAACAGATTTAGAATATACTAATTTTAGATTAAATGATATAACTGGTGAATTTGCTTCATCTGTAAAAAATGCTTATCAAGATCTTTTAAATGATATAAAAGAGAAGTGTACTACCAAAGAATTATTCATTATGCCTCAAAGTAATCGCATTACTAACTTGATAAAAGAAAAATATAATATATCTCCAGAGTTTTTATGGGAAGACTATCCAGACTTTGGCATATTTAGAAACCCTAATAATCAAAAATGGTTTGGTTTGATTATGAATATTGATAAAAATAAATTAAATAAAAAAAGTACTGGTAATGTTGATGTTATAAATATTAAATTAGATAATGAAGTAAATGACTTTTTAAAAATAAAAGGAATTTATCCAGCTTATCACATGAATAAAAAATATTGGATAACAATTACTTTAGATGATACTTTAACAGATAATGAAATTATTAATTTAGTCATTAAAAGTTATGATAATATTAACAAAAATAAATAATTGTAAAAGTATTTTAACCAAATGTTATCTTTTTTAGATAGATTATAATAATATTTTATTTTAAGATAACATAAAGAGGTGATTATATGACTATCGGTAGTAAGATAGTAGATTTAAGAAAAAAGAAAAAAATATCTCAAGAAAGATTAGCTGAATTACTAGGTATATCTAGACAAACATTATCTAACTATGAAAATGATATAACTAGTCCAGACTTAAATCAAGCAAAGAAAATATGTGAAATATTTGATGCATCACTTGA
>CADAMI010000057.1:4141-4835 GCA_902788975.1 uncultured Erysipelotrichaceae bacterium
AACAAAAACTATTAGAATAATCTTAGTTACACTATATATAATTATTATGACTTTCTTAATCATATTTACTATTCATTATTTAACTAAAAGAGATTTTACGAAAGATTATCAAGCTGTGTTTACTTGTACTAACAAAAAAGAAAAATTAATGGTTAATATTAAATTTGAATCAAAATATCTTAATAAAGAATATGATGATAATAATTTTATTGATGAAAGAAGAAGTAGTGACTTTACACTAATTGCCGAAGAATACCAAGATGGTGAGTTTTCATCAGAAAGCATTATCTTCGCTGGTGACAGTATTGGTGAAGCTTTAGATAGCTTAGAAAAAACTAAAAAACTATTACTTGGCAATGGTTATAAATGCCATTAAAAAGGTAAGAAAACTTATCTTTTTTCTTTGCCAAATTATAACAAACAAATATACACTTTTATTATTGACAAGAGATATCAAGAAGCATTATAATTAATATGAAAGTTAGTGATATCTATGGAGAAAGTATATGCTTGTATTGACCTTAAAAGTTTCTATGCCTCAGTCGAATGTGTTGAGAGAAATTTAGACCCTTTAACAACTAATTTAGTCGTTGCAGATAATTCTAGGACTGAAAAAACTATTTGTTTAGCAGTAAGTCCATCATTAAAGCAATATGGCTTATCTGGTCGTGCTAGATTATTTGAAGTAGTCACC
>CADAMI010000058.1 GCA_902788975.1 uncultured Erysipelotrichaceae bacterium
AGTAGAATTAAATGAGATGCAACAAGAGGTTGTAGATAATGTTGATATAGATAAACATGATACATATTTATTATATGGAATAACGGGCTCTGGTAAGACGGAAGTTTATATGGAACTTATTGATAGGGTTATTAATAAAGGAAAGACAGCTATTATGTTAGTACCAGAAATTAGTTTAACTCCTCAAATTGTTGATAGATTTGTAACGAGATTTGGGGAAGATGTGGCTATTTTGCATAGTGGATTATCTGATTATGAAAAATATGATGAGTATCGTAAGATTATGAATGGTAAAGTAAAGATAGTAGTAGGTGCTCGTAGTGCTATCTTTGCACCACTTGAAAATTTAGGAATAATTGTTATTGATGAAGAACATTCTCAGACTTATAAACAAGATAATAATCCAAGATATTTAGAGGAAAATATCACAATGCGCCAGTAATTCTTGGCAGTGCAACACCTTCTTTAGAATCG
Organism: uncultured Erysipelotrichaceae bacterium; assembly: GCA_902788975.1. GTDB lineage: Bacteria > Bacillota_I > Bacilli_A > RF39 > UBA660 > RUG705. Next base: position 475 of record CADAMI010000058.1, read on the forward strand.
TTTGCAAGAGCTAATAAAGGGGTATATAAGTTATTAACTTTAACTAAAAGAGCAGGTGGAGGACAATTACCTAAAGTTAAATTAATTGATATGAAGAATGAGGTTAAGAAAGGTAATTTTATATTATCGAAAGAACTTACTGATAAGATTAAGGAAAAGATTAGTAAGGGAGAACAAGTAATTTTATTACTTAATAGAAGAGGATATTCTTCAATGCTTACGTGTCGTGATTGTGGTAATGTACTTAAATGTCCTAACTGTGATATTTCTTTAACATATCATAAATCTAGTAATACCAATAGATGTCATTATTGTAATTATAGTGTTAAGAATGTTTCTAAATGTCCAGTATGTGGGTCTAGTAATATAAAAGATTATGGTTTAGGAACGGAAAAATTAGAAGAAGAATTAAATAAAATATTTAAGGCTAGAGTAGTCAGAATGGATATGGATACGACTAGTAGAAAAGGAATGCATGAAAAGATTATTGAAGATTTTGGCAATCATGAATATGATATTTTACTAGGTACTCAAATGATTGCTAAAGGGCTTGACTTTCCGTTAGTTACATTAGTGGGAGTTATTAATGCCGATTCATCATTAAATATACCTGACTTTAGAAGCGCGGAGAATACGTTTCAATTGCTGAGTCAAGTATCTGGTAGAGCTGGCAGAAGTGATCTAACTGGAGAAGTAATAATTCAAAGTTATAATCCAGAACATTATAGTATTTTCTTGGCAAAAGATCATAATTATTTAAAGTTTTATGAAGAAGAAATGAATATTAGAAAAACGCTTTCTTATCCACCATACTTCTATATTACGTTAGTTAATATTACAAGTAGAGATTATGAACTAGGGTTTAGTGAAGCTAATAAAATAGGGGATTATCTAAGAAAAAATGTTAGTGATGGTACTAAGATATTAGGACCATCAATGGCGAGTGTTTTTAGAATTAATAATGTATATCATTATCAATGTATTATTAAATATAAGAAAGATGATAAGTTAAATAATATATTACTTAAATTAGATGAAATATATAAGACAAATAATAAAGTGGATATATCAATCGATGTAAATCCAATTAGGGTGTGATGTTATGGAAATTAAAATAACCAGCATGGATCATAAAGGTAATGGCATAGGAAAGTTAGATAATAAAGTTATCTTTGTTCCTAAAAGTATAACTGGTGACGTATGTGATATCGATATTTATAAAAGTTATAAAAAATATGATATTGGAAAGATTAATAAAGTTATTAAAAAGAGTGAATCAAGAAAAGAAGTATTATGTCCTTATTTTGATATATGTGGAGGATGTAATATTAGTAATTTAGATTATATTTATCAGTTAAAATTTAAGGTAGATAAAGTTAAGAATATTTTTAAGAAATATTTAGATTTAGAAATAGATCCAAGAGTTATTGGTAGTGTCAAGGAATATAATTATCGTAATAAGATTACTTATCACAATAATAATGGGTTAGGATTAATTGGTGAATATGGAGATTTAGTTAAGATAGATAAATGTTTACTTGTTAGTGATAGAGTTAATGAATTATATAATGAGATAAAGAAGAATGATTTGTCTTTAGTAAAATTAATAACGATTAAAGAATGCGATAATGGCTTAATATTAGTAATTGATGGGAAGATGGATGTTAAAAAAATAGAGAAATATTGTATAGGTATCTATATGAATGATAAATGTGTTTATAAAAAAGAGGATGGATATATTTTTGTTGATGATATTAAATATATGTTATCTGATAAATCTTTCTTTCAAATTAATACGAGTAATATCAGTAATTTATATGATGAAATTGTTAGATATGGCTCTTTTAGTAAGAATGATAGGGTAATTGATTTATACTGCGGAGTTGGAAGTATTAGTTTATATATTGCTAAGTATGTCAAGAGTGTATTAGGAATAGAAATAATTGATGAAGCTATTAAAGATGCAAAGATGAATGCAAAAAATAATGGAATAGATAATGCTAAATTCTTATGTGGAGATGTGGCTAAACTTATAGATGATAATATAGATGGTGATATATTAATTGTCGATCCACCTAGAGTTGGGCTTGATAAACATACAATAGATGTAATTAATGAAAAGAAAATAAAGAAAATGATATATGTTTCATGTGATCCGATGACTTTGGTTAGAGATATAAAACTTTTAAATAATTATGAGTTAACTAATATAAGTGTCGTTGATATGTTTCCACAGACTCATCACGTTGAGTGTGTTGCAAAACTTATCTGTAATGATAAATAGTTAACTTATTATTAATAACATTTGTTTGCTTTTTATATTGACATACCTTATTCTATATGGTATAATTTATTTGATGAAAACTTAAATATCATATAGGAGGTAAGTAATGAATCAAGATAAGATGTATTTAATAAATAAATTGTTTAATAATAAAACAATTAGAACAGTATGGGATAAAGAAGAAGAGAAATACTTTATAAGCGTTGTTGATATTGCTGGAGCTATTTCTGATAGTAAGGATAAACAAGCATATTGGAGAAAAACGAAACAACGATTAAAAAAGAAGGAAATGAAACCGTGACAAATTGTCACGGTTTGAAACTTAAAGCCCAAGACGGCAAATATCGTATGACTGATGTGGTAGATATTGAGGGAATGTTTCGTATAATCGAATCTATTCCTAGCAAGAATGCAGAGCCTATAAAACAGTGGCTAGCAAAATTAGGTAGTGAAAGAATAGATGAAATATTTGATCCTTCAATTGCAGCACAAAGATCTATTGATATATACCGTGCTAAAGGTTTTGACGAAGAATGGATTTCTAAAAGAATTAAAGGTATTCAAGATAGAAAAAAATTAACTGATGTATGGAAAGATAATGGTATTGAAAGTAACTTGGAATATGCAATTTTAACAAATGAAATTTATAAAGAGTGGTCTGGAATGACTGCAAAACAGTATAAGAATTATAAAGGACTACGAAAAGAATCGTTAAGAGATAATATGGATAATCTTGAAATAAAACCTGACGTAATCCCATAAGCTTTAGATTTTGGGTTAAGGAAGAGCAAATTGTAAATTTTTACTCTTTTTTTATAAAACATATTTACAAACATATGTATTTGTTATATAATTGATTTATGAGTAAATACAAATCGACTAATAGACATAAATTTTTATTACAATATCATCTTATATTTGTTTGTAAATATAGGAAGAAGTTGCTTTTAAATAAGAAAATATCAAATGATATAAAGATACTATCACAAGAAATATGTGATAGACACAATATTATAATTAAGTATATAGAAACTGATAAAGATCATATACATTATATGATAGAGATTGGCCATACATTGCCTATAAGTAAGATAGTTAACTTAATAAAAAGTTAAACATCTTTGGAAAGAGAAAACGTTTTGGACTGATGGTTATTTTATATCTACCATTGGAAATGTTAGCGAAGAAGTATTAAAAGAATATATAGAAAATCAAGGATAAGGAAGTGATTATTATGTTAAAGACTAATAAATATAGATTATATCCAAATAAAGAACAAGAGATGATTATCAATAAAATATTTGGATCTGTTAGATTTGTTTATAATAAAATGTTAAAATTTAAGCAAGATCTATATAATCAAACTTCTTTATCATTTTCTAAAATAGATTGTAATAA
>CADAMI010000059.1 GCA_902788975.1 uncultured Erysipelotrichaceae bacterium
TTCAAGCATTATTTTTGCTTTATCTTTTGAATTACTTTATTATAAATAATAAATTTAGGAAATGCCTCTTTAATATGACGATATAAAACTGAATTATTTTCTAACCAAGAAAACACTTTTTTTCTTATTAACTCTGTATTATCGGCTTTGTATTTTTTTATCTCTTTCTTTATTTTATTCATTACATTAAACGATATAATATTATCAATTAAATAGATGATAAAGATTATAATGCTTATAACTATAATGGTGTTACTATTAAATATATTAACAAATTTTATAATAATTGGATGAATTAAATAGACAACAGTAGTTCCTAGAATACCAAATGGAAGCATTGTTTCAAGACAAATACGACCATTGATATTAAATCTTCTTTTGGAATAATCCCACCATCTAGCTTTAAATATCTTTTCCATAAAATACGATGTAAAATATTCGAGAATAGAACATACTAAAATGGATTTTAAGAAAACAGATAAGATATCACTGGTATTTCTTCCTATTAATAAAATAATAGTTAGGACACCATAACCATATATAGGACAAATTGGTCCTATTAAAAAGCCACGATTAATGTATCTTTTAAATTCAAAGAATTTGCATATTACTTCTAGTAACCATCCAATAAATGAATAAATTATAAAATATAAAAAATATTTGCATATTACTTCCATAATTATTACCTCTAATATATCTTATTACATTTTAATTGTTTTAGCAATATTTATTATACATATATTTTATTAGGTGGTGGTTTTATAAAATATCTAGGGGAATTTATGAATCAATATGGAGTATCAATAGTTCATAGTATAGCGGTAGCAATTATTTCATATGTATCATTAGAGATAAAGAAGATATATAAAAAATATAACAATGATCGAATTAAGAAAGATGTTGTTAAAATGGTCTGTCAAGCAATTGATCAAATGTATCCGAATATGAATGGAACCGATAAATTTAATGAAGCTATTAATAATACTAAAGAGATACTTAGTGAAAAAGGTATTAATATTAGTGATTTAGAACTTCGTATGTATATTGAGTCAACTGTTGCCTGCAAACAAAATGAACTGATATTAAAAAAATAAAATATAGATAGAAAATTTCTATCTATATTTTTTATTCAATGTTACAAGTACCATTCTTAGATTCAATATATTTATAAATATATGCTTGTAATTTTGATGCATCTTGATATTTAGTAATATCAAGGTTTTGCAACTCTTGGTTACTGGTATTAAATGAAGTTATTTTATTATTCATGTCACTATTAATTTCGTAGTATGTTATTTCATCATTTATCTTACACTCGAATATTAGTTGCTCTCCAACAGGAGTTGCTTTAAAATAATTTAAAATAGCAATCATAACACCTATTATTATTAAGAGAAAGAAGATACTTATACCTAAAGTAATGCCAGTAATTTTTAAAAGAGATTTGGTACTATGTTCATTTTTAGTTATCTTTTTTAGCACAATGTATTCAGTTTTATTACCGGTTAATTCATCTAAACTAATACCTAATATTTGGGATACTTTTTTAGCTTGTTCTATATCAGGAATAGTTTCATTAAGTTCCCAATTAGAAATAGTTTGTCTAGTGACACCAACACGTTCAGCTAATTCTTCTTGACTAATTTGTTCTTTTTTACGATATTCATATATTTTTTTACCAATCATTTTCTTGCTCCTTTCTATCTTTAGTTTAGGATATTTCATCTAATATGACTAGCAAATGGCTTTGGAAGTGAGGTAAATCTTTTTAACATTTAATGTCTATTATATCATCGATAGATATTTTTTGATTATTAGTAAGAATAATTATTTTATTATATAAATCTATTTTTTTTACATTACCGCTAATAGTTATATAATTACCACCACTCTTCTTGTTATCTTTAATAAAATAAGTGAATGTTGCTAATGGTTTAGTTTTAATATTGCTTTCTAATAAGAGTAATTTATCATTGATGGTAATTTTTTCATCTTCTGATAAAATTATCTGTTTCTTGGTAAGTCGTGATGTCTCAATGACTAAATCATTATACCCAGTCAAGGCCGCAAATGGTTGAAATTGGGCCGCTCTATCATATAAGCTCATCTGTTTATGATTTTCAGATACTTTGTGTGGTAGATTGATTATATCTTGATAATCTTTCATAATATCACCCCTTGTGACCTCCAACTTGACTATTCCTGTCAATCGCAGTTGAAGCTTTTAAATAATTCATGCCTTTTAAGATAGCATTTTTGCCATATTTGTTTTTTATAGCAATTAATGTTTTACCTAGTTTATTATCAATTTGCTCCTGAATTTGTTCTTTTTCTTGTTCTTTAGCTAATTTATCATAGTCAGTAAATAAATCAAATTGAATAGTTTTAGTTTCTTTAATGATGCCTTCTTTTTCAAGTGAACCAGCAGCAATATTTATTCTTCTTATTAGTAAATGCTTATTAACTATTTTATCATATAGTTCAGTCATCTTTTTAGTAATTAAAAGTGATGACGAAGTTTTATGATCTAGTCTAATGGTACCATGGGCTGGTTTGGGAATTCTTCTTCCATAATAGTCAGTAGTAATTTCACCAATATAGTTATCTCTAATATTTGGATTAGTTAAATTTTCAACATCATAGCCAATTGTTAAGACTAAATGATCAGTTACTAAATTTTTATTTACAAGATCTAATGATAATAAGTCAGTCATTTCTTTAACAATCAATTTGGCATCAGTAAAATTATATGGTTCATGTAAGACTTGACCAGATGATAAACTATTGATAGTTGGTTTATATTTTTTTATTAATTCGATGGTACATGGCTCATAACCCCAGGCATGATCAATTAGAAGTTCAGCATTTATACCAAATAGTTTATAGAGTAATTCTTCATTATCAAGAGAACCTGCAGCAATATCACCCATTGTATACATACCATGTTCCGCTAACTTTTTTGAATATCCATTCCCTACTCGCCAAAAATCGGTTAATGGTGTATGATTCCATAATAGTTTACGGTATGTCATTTCATCAAGTGAAGCTATTCTTACGCCAAACTGATTAGGTTTAGCATGTTTAGCCACAATGTCCATCGCAACTTTGGCTAAATATAAATTAGTACCTATACCAGCAGTCGCTGTAATACCTAATGTATCATAGACATCTTTAATCATATCGGTAACAAATTCATTAGCACTTTTTTTGCTATATTTTAAATAATTAGTTAAATCACAAAATACTTCATCAATTGAATAAACATGAATATCACTTGGTGATAGATATTTTAAATAAATATTATATATCTTAGTACTATACTTCATATATAGATTCATTCTAGGGGTAGCTACAATATAATCAAGGCTTAAGTTAGGAAAATCTTTTAAATTATTATCGTTATATGATGAACCTATAAATGTATGATTATAAATTTTCTTTTTTCTCTCAAAGTTAATTTCTTTTACTTTGGTGACTACTTCAAATAATCTAGCACGACCAGATAAGCCATATTGCTTTAATGATGGACTTACTGCTAAACAAATAGTTTTTTCAGTCCTAGAATTATC
>CADAMI010000060.1 GCA_902788975.1 uncultured Erysipelotrichaceae bacterium
TTATTACCATCAATATTAACTGTAATACTATCATGTACTGCATCATAATATTTAAAACTACCATTCATAACTGAATTTATATAATCTTCTTTTGTTTGATTCATACCTGTCATATGGACTAGTATATATTTATCACTTAATAATTCATTAAGTTTTTCTATATCTTTATTAATACTTGCTTGTGTTAACTCGATATATATATTCTTAATTATATCTTCATCACTCATTAACCCAAGCCTCAACAATACTTTTAGAACTATTTACTTGTGATCCGACAATTGCAAGACCATCTAATACTTTCGCACCAACACAAATACTTTCTAATTGGCTTGGTACACTAGATAATCCTGAACCTTCATGTGTTGTAAAAGGTCGAACTGTTTTACCAGTAAAATCTAATGAAGATAGTGCCGTAAATAACCCTTCTGGCATACCTCCCCAATATATTGGTGAGCCCACGTATATAACATCATAACTAGATATATCTTTTATGCTTTCTTTAATAGGTGCATTGTGTGCTTTAGTTCTAACTTTAGCTTCTTCGATACACTCCATATAATTCTTTGAATATGGAATACTAGATTCTATTTTAAACATATCCGCACCAGTTATATCTTTGATATACTCAGCTATAACCTCTGTATTACCTTTATCAACATATCTCATTTCTCCCCCAAAATAATTCTCATCTGCTCTACTAAAATAAATTACTAAACTTTTCATATTCCTCCACAATACTATTTTTTTATAATCCATTCTCCATTACGTTTGCCATTTTTTCTTTCAATAATTCCTTTATCTTGCATATCTGCCATATAATTTTTTACTGTTCTAATAGATTTATTTATACTTAAGGCAATATCTTCTTGTTTAATCATAGGATTATTTTCGATTATATTTAATATTGCTTGCTGCTCTAATGTACAGTTTTTTTTACTTGTACTATTTTTTTTCATACTTTGATTATAATCAATATGCATATATCTATTTTTTAGTTCATAATTCGTATTTGTAAGTAAATTATAGAAAAACTTCTCTAAATACGATATATCTTCAAATACATTTTTTTCATAATTCTTATAATTAGCTCTTACTAAAGCATTCCTAAAATACCATGAATTTTCAGCAAATACATCATCGTTAACATTAAAACCAAATGTTCTTAAATATTTTATTAAGAATACTGCAGTAGTTCTTGTATTACCCTCACAAAAAGGATGAACTTGCCAAATATTCGATATAAATCTACATAGATGTTTTATTGATTCATCCATACTTAAATTTTTGTATGAAAAAACTCTTTCTTGATTAAAATCATATTCTAAAGCATCATTTATACTTTCATAAGCTGAATATATAACTGTATCATCATTTAAAATCCATTCTTTCTTAGTAAAATTATAATCTCTATACTTACCGGCTTCAGAATAAATTCCTATAAATAATCTTTTGTGAATGCTTAGTAATTCTAAAGGTGAAAAGTTAAATGCATTTTCACTCAATATTTCTGTTATTCTAACCGAAACTTTATCTGCTTCTTCATTTCTTTCAAATTCTTTTCTAGCACCTTGTTTTTCATAATAGCTGTTTATTCTATTCTTAACTTCTTCAATATCAATATTACCTTCTATATGTTCTTTAGCAGTATCAAGCAAATACCTAGTAGGTTTCAGTCCATCAACTTCTTGCAAACCAATAGCAGTTTCCCAATTTCTAGCTTTTTCTACTCTGCTAGTTTCACCTTGCTTTATATATTCGGATAATTCTAAATTCCATTTTTCTTTATTCATGTTACCTCCAATCATGTATAGTATATCATAATATATCATTAATATCTAGCAGATTAAGTGCAAAAAATGCACTTTAAAAATATATTAGTGCACTTTACCATTATTTAATGGTATCATCTATATAATTACTTAAATCAAATCCATTATCTAATGCAATTTTTATTATCTTATCATCACTTGCATTCTCTACTTCAGTTAAATCAACTAAAGCAACCGGAGATACCATAAACATAGCTGATGTAAAATAATCAATTAAATCTTGTCTTAATAAATAATATCTATATCTTACATATAATCACCAACAATTATTCACTTTCATATTGTGGTTGCCATTTAGCAAACCCCTCTAATTGTTCTTCTGTCCCATTATAATATCTAATACCTTTATTTAATTTAGATATTTTCCTCATCTCATCGGTAGTTAATTCAAAATCAAATAAGTCAAAATTATCTTTAATATGTTCCACATTCTTAGAACCAGGTATTACTATAAATCCCATTTGAATATGCCACTTAAGTATTATTTGGATATTAGTCTTATTATATTTGTGAGCTAATTCAGTAAATATGTTCTCACTAATTAAAGAATTATCTCCATGACCTAATGGATACCAACACATAATTTTAATATCCTTACTATCAGTTATTTTTCTTAAATCATCTTGCTCATAATAAGGGTGACATTCTACTTGCATAACTTGAGGAATAATATCATAAGTATTTAATATTTCATCTAAATATTTACCCTCAAAATTAGATAAACCAATAGCTTTAATCTTACCTTCTTTATAAGCACGAACTAATTGTTCATAACCCTTTTTATAATTACCACATGGTTGATGTAAGAATAATAAGTCTATATAATCAAGACCTAATCTTTCTAATGTTTCATCTATCGCGGACTCATTTTCATACTCAGATGGCCATAACTTAGTTGATACAAATATCTCTTCCCTAGTTACACTTGATTCTTTAATCCCTCTACCTACTGCTCTTTCATTTACATAAGCATTAGCTGTATCAATTAATCTATAACCTATCTTTAATGCCTCGCAAACACTAAACTCCGCATCAGTTGGTTGTAACATAAAGAAAAAGAAAACTCTATCAAAATAGATAAAGTTAGAATAAAAAAATTAAGAGGTAAATAAGAAGTAAAATTATAAAACTAAAATAAAACCCTTGATACACAAGGGATAATTACTATTTGGTGGAGTCGAGGAGAATTGCACTCCTGTCCGAATATATAAACATATAAACGTCTACAAGTTTAGTTAATTTATAAAGTCAAATAAGCGACAAAAATTAACAAATTAACTTATTTCAAGTCTATTTAAATTCGTTACAGTATCTAGACTCTACTATAATATATCCTAAATAATCGAACCATCTAATATCTCTTAGGAAAAGATAATAGATAGTGCATACCTGTTACTAACTAGGCGAAAGCTACACTATTTGTATTAAATAGTTTAGCGAATGCATTTTTAATTCTGTTTCCAGTTATTTTTTTTGTTGTACTTAACGAGTACCTTCGACTTGCAATCTATACTCATATATACCCGTCGAAACTAGACGACCCCGTGAGAAAATTATATCACTTATTTCTCCAGTAGTCAATAAATATTCTATTCTGTAATTTCAATTATGATTATTCTATGATAATGTCTTAAGTGTTATTCCAGGAAAATGTCTCAAATATGATATAATACTCCACTGAGGTGGAAACGTGAGAAAGGTTGAATATATGATATAATACTCCACTGAGGTGGAAACGTGAGAAAGGTTGAATTAAGAATGAATGAACAATTAAAATATAAAACAATAAAAGAACTAGTTGACCATAACGGTAACAAAAACAGAGCCTGTAAAAAGCTCGGTATATCAAGACGTCAAATAGATCGTCTTATAATCAAATATAAAGAGAAAGGCAAATCCGCTTTTGTACATGGCAACCGCAATAGAAAACCAGTAAGTACATTGGATAAGTCAATCTCCGAAGATATTATACTACTTTATAAGAACAAATATCAAGGTTGGAATTTTCAACATTTTAAAGAATTCCTAAAAAAGAAGGAAAATATAGACATATCTTATAAATGTATTTATACTATTTTAACTAAAGCAGGATTTATTTCTCCTAAGGCTAGAAGAAAAACGAAAAGGGATGCTGCTAAAGCTAGATTACTTAAAGAAAAGAAAATTAATAATACAATGTCTGATGATCAAATTGATACAATAGTCAATCATGAAATTGCTTTAGAAGATTCTCATCCTAGAGGAGAAAAGCCTAAATATTTTGGTGAAATTATTGAACAAGATGGTTCTATTCACTTATGGTTTGGTGATAAAAAAGCTTGTCTTCATTTAGCTATAGATAAAGCAACATCTACTATTGTTGGAGCTTGGTTTGATAATCAGGAAACTTTAAATGGGTATTATCGTGTTCTATATCAGATACTAACTAAATATGGTATCCCTTATAAATTTTTTACTGACAATAGAACAGTCTTCAATTATATGTCTTTAAATCCTGATAAAAGAACTAGTGATAAAGATGTTTTAACGCAATATGGATATGCTTGTAAGCAATTGGGCATTGAACTTGAAACATCTTCTGTATCTCAAGCTAAAGGTCTTATAGAACGTACTAATGGTACATTTCAAGGCAGACTTGTTAATGAATTAAAACTTAATGGTATTAATACTATAGAAGACGCAAATAAGTATTTATTGGAAGTGTTTGTTCCTAATTTTAATGAGAGATTTGCAATGAATTATAAAAAATTCGAATCAGTTTTTGAAGAAGCTCCATCAATAGATAAAATAAACTATACACTAGCTATTTTAACACCTAGAAAAATTGATAATGGTAATTCCATTAAATTTCAAAATAAATACTATCAACCATATTTAAATAATAAATTAAAATGTTTTATGCCTAAAACTGATTGTCTGGTTATTAAAGCTTATGATGGTTCGTTAGTAGTTTCAATTGATGAACAAATACTAGAGCTTAAAGAATTATCAAGAAATGAAAGATTCTCTAAAAATTTTGAGGAAGAAAAAACTACTAAAGAAAGGCAAAAATATATACCACCTATGTCACATCCATTTAAAGCTGCATCATTTAAAAAATACCAAGAAAAACAAGCAGCGAGAAGTCATATAGGTTTTGGTAAATACTGTTACAATTAAATGACTATATTATACCTTTCTTCTTGCTTAGTCGAAAGACATTACTGATATGAAATATTGTCAATGGTCGCGTAGCGATATATTTACCATTGACAATATTGAATGAAGTAATAATTTAAAAAAAGCAAGAAGAAAGACAAAAACGAGAAAATATTTCCCGTTAATGTTTAGATTTTTTTAAGACATTTTCAAAAACTATTGACATAAGTGATTCTGTGGTTAAGGAAAAAGTAAGAGGTAATTTAATTGTTATATCGGGTCCTAGTGGTTGTGGAAAGGGAACTATTTGTAGTAAGTTATTAAAGAATAATCCTGAATTATTTTTAAATATATCTATGACAACGCGTGAGCCTAGAATAGGTGAGGTAGATGGTATTGATTACTATTTTGTTACTAAAGATGAGTTTTTAAATAAGATAGATGATGGTGGTATGCTTGAGTATGCTGTTGTTTATAATGGCAATTATTATGGGACACCTAAGGAGGAAGTAGAGAAGAAGTTAGATAAAGGTATTGATGTAGTGCTTGAAATAGAAATTGAGGGTGCTGCTAAAGTTAATGAGGCTATGCCTGAAGGGGTATTCATATTTATTATGCCTCCTAGCATGAGAGAGTTAAAAAGAAGGCTAATAAAAAGAAATACTGAGACTAAGGAACAGATTGTAGAAAGATTTAAAAGAGCTTATAAAGAGATTAATGAGGTTAATAAATATAATTATATAGTTATTAATGATTGCGTTGATACTGCGGTAAGTAAGGTAGAAGCTATTATTAAGGCAGAGAAATGTCGTGTAAATAGAATAGAGGATTTTGACCTTAATACTAAGGAAGAAATGTTACATGAATTGCTTACTGAAGATTTAAAGGATTATTATAAATAACAATTTAAAACATTCCAGTTTGAAATCTTAAAAATCTCCGGTTTAAAATATTAAAAACTTCCGATTAAAATTGATTTTGATTTTAAATTATGGTATTATATTTGTGTAAAGAGGTGAATTATGGCTTTAACAAAAGAGAATTATAAAGAAAGATTAATAGATAAAAAAATATCACGATATTTAAAAATATTTGGTGCTTTATCTATTGAAGGACCAAAATGGTGTGGTAAAACTTGGACATCTTTAAATCATGCTAATTCTGTAAAATATATTAACGATGATGCAAACGATAAACTTCTTGCTGAACTTGATGTGTCTGAAGTTTTAAAGGGAGAAACTCCTCATTTAATTGATGAGTGGCAATTAGTTCCAAGTCTTTGGGATGCTGTAAGAAGAGAATGTGATAAAGATACTTCTAATGGCAAATATATATTGACTGGTTCTGCAACACAAAAAAGTAATAAAATAAAACATTCTGGAGCAGGGAGAATATGTAAGATTAAAATGTATACTATGAGTTTGTATGAATCTGGTTATTCTTCTGGTGATGTATCACTTACAGATTTATTCAATAATAAAGTTAAAAATAAGATAGTTAATAAACTATCACTTAATGACTTAGCAAACTATATTTTATGTGGAGGATTCCCAAGAAATATTGGTATAAATGCTGATGATGCTCAAATTGTTATTAAAAGTTATATTGCTGATATTCTTGCTAAAGATATTCATGACATTGATGAAAAAAGAAGAGATATAAGAAAAATGGAAATGCTTATGAAGTCATTTGCTCGAAATGAATGTACTCTTGCGAGTAATGAAACTCTAATTCATGACATCATAGAAAATGAATATGATTCTATAAATAAAGATACTGTTGGTGAGTATTTAGATGTTTTAGATAGATTATTTTTGGTTGATAATCAACCAGCGTTTAATCCAAATATTAGGTCTAGGGATAATATTGGAAAGTCATCTAAAAGACACTATACAGATCCTGCGTTTGCATGTGCTTTACTTAATCTTAATTATTATAAACTTATTCAAGATTTAAATCTATTTGGTTTACTATTTGAATCACTTGTTGAAAGGGATTTAAGAGTTTATAGTGATTATATTGGTGGAGAACTAAGACACTTTAGAAACAATGTAACTGGTTTAGAAGTAGATGCAATCATTGTAAATGAAGATGGAGACTATGGAGCTATAGAAATAAAGTTAGGGGATAATGGTGTAAAAGAGGCTAAAGAAAACTTAATGAAATATTATAAACAAGCTGATAAAAAGCCTAAGTTTATGGCTATAATATGTGGAATATGTGATGCTATTTATAAAGATGAAGAAACTGGTATATTTATTCTTCCTATTACTGCTTTAAAACCATAATAAAAGTCTAAGATTGATTCTTAAACTTTTTATTTTAGTGTTAATAATAATTGTAGGAGTATCATTAATGTATTATGCATTGTATGAAGTGATATAGGTACAAATATATTTTTAGACTTTGTAAGAGTATAGGCAAATATAAACCCTGGTATACTATATGGGATTATAAATAGTAATTCCTTAAAACTTGTTGCGACCGTCAAGTGTAAAGCACCAAATATTAATCCTGACATTATTATAAATAATATATCACTTTTAAATATTTTTCTAATATTTAATCTAAACATTAATTCTTCCGTTATTGGTGCGATTAATACGGTTGCTACTATTGTATATAGTGGATATTTGCCTAACAGGCTAGTAATATATTCTTGATTAGTAGAGTTATTAATCGAAGTAATATTTATAATTATTATATTAGATATTATCATTAAACCTAGGTTTAAAAAGAAGTATTTAAAATAATTATCTATATAGTATTTAATATTAGATTTAAAATCATTAAAATCTTGTACTATAGTTTTTAAATAGATAAATATAATAGTCATAAGGAGTAGTAAGTCATAGATAAGTGCGACTATTAGTTTAAGTGGAGTAGATAACTTGTTTACTCCAAGTAATAATAATATATCAGTACCTAGTGTAGATAATAATAAATATCCAATTAATACGAGTATTCCAATAATTTCTTCTTTATACTTTTTCATACAATCACCATAACAATTGTACCAAATTGCTGGCGCAAAGTCCATATGTGTTCAAGTCTAATGGATCAAATATAGTTTATTATGTAAATAAAGTATAAAGTCATGATATTTAATTTATAACTTTTATTTTTAATTGAAAAAAGAACGTGATTTATGGTAATATATACCATTAACTTTTCCGGCAAGATAAAGTTAATCACGTTCGATATATATAGTATCATAATTTATCGAGATTGTGAACCTCTCTTTCGGAAAAGTTGAATAAATTTTCGACGATGGGAGGTTTTTATTTATGTCTGAAGATTTACAAAAAATTAAGACTTTATTAAAAGTCAGGGTTTGTAGTAGTAGAACGACTACAAACTACATTAGCTGCATCAATCGTTTTAAAAAATTTTTTGAA
>CADAMI010000061.1 GCA_902788975.1 uncultured Erysipelotrichaceae bacterium
TAATTTACACAAAATAAGTCATAAGTTAATTAACGAAAACCAAGTTATAGTAACTGAAGATTTATATGTAAAAAATATGGTTAAGAATCATAACTTAGCACAATCTATTGCCGATGCTTCATTTGGAGAACTAATAAAACAACTAGAATATAAAGCTACATGGTACTCTAGGACATTAATAAAAATAGATACATTTTATCCAAGTAGTCAATTATGTTATGTATGCGGATATCAGTTTAAAGAATTAAAAGATTTTTCTATCAGGAGTTGGAAATGTCCTAATTGTCATACACAGCATGATAGAGATATCAATGCAGCAATAAATATATTACAAGAGGGATTAAGAACATTACCTTAATCGCATTATAAATACTTAATAGGGATGGAGCATCCCAAATTTACGCTTGCGGAGACTGTAGGTTACGAAGTCTGAGAACCAAGAAGCCCATTGGCTTTAGACGATGGGTAGTTCACAAGATAAGCACAACTTGTACTAAAAAAGGTGATATTGTTTGGAACTTTACAAAATTTTTAGTAGATAAAGAAGGAAATGCAGTTAAACGATATGATCCAACACTTGATCCAAAAGAAATAGAAAAAGATTTGTTAGATTTATTATAAAATAAAAGCCACAATATGGCTTTTATTTGTTTACTTTAATACTTTCATAAAATAGTGGTAATAAGATATAATCTCTTTCTTCAAGATATTCAATAGCTTTTGGTAACATAGAAATAGTAATGTTACTATAGTCATGAAAGAGTATTACTTCAATGTTTTCATTAATTGAATTTGTAAAATTACTCCATGCTTTTTCATAAGACGGAAGATAACCACCATCTCCATCTTGAGCCGTCCAGTCAACCCAACCATAATGTCTATCTTGTAGTGATTTCATAATTTTATCAATATCATTTCTACATAATGATTTGGCCGTGTTTGAACCACCAGGAAATCTTAAAATGTTGGTAGTAACACCAGTTCTATCCTTTATTAATTCTTCTTGCTTTATTACCTGATTTATGAATAATTCACTATTGTTATATAAACCTCTAAATATCAAGTGAGAGTAGGTATGATTAGCAATTGTATGACCACCATCAACAATTTTTTTATAGGTATCAGCGCAAGAATAATTTTTATTATCAAAACAAATATCTTTATCTAGACCAATAGTAAAGAAAGTAGCTTTAATATTATATTTTTTTAATATATCTAAAACTTTATCAGTTGAATAATATGGTCCATCATCAAATGTTAAGTAAGCTATTTTATATTTTGTTTCATTATTAGTAATTTTATTTTCTAATTTACTAGCAAGTTTAAAAACTTCTTCTTTAGTTTTAGATATATTATTATCAATATTATTTAATTCATCAATATTATTTTTTAATTCTGATTCTTTATTAATTTCTATATTATAGTTTTCTTTTAAAGTATTTAAAGTATTGTTTAGTTCTTTATTTTTTGTCGATGATTTATTTAGCGAGTAAAAGTTATAAATAATAATTATTATTAAGATAATAAAACAAAGCATTGATACGATTAAGAAGATAGGGCTTCTTCTATTTCTATTTTTGTCTTTTTCCATTCTTCTAATTCTTCCCATTTATCTTTTTTTTCATCTTTAAGTATATTAATTTGTTTTTGATAATTAATGTTACTATTTTTTATTGTTTTATTATCTTTTGTTACACTATTGATAACCGATCTTAGTTTTATATTTTCTTTTTCAATAATTATTAATTTATAACTAGAATAAATAATAATTCCTAATAATAAAAATAATATCGATAATGCTACTTTTTTCACTACAATCATCTCTATAATTATGATAACCCAAAATAAAAAAATTATCAATAAAAAAATAGCATGTTAAAACGTAAATAATTCTTGTTAATAAGGCACCGTCTCCAAATAGATATTCAACTAAATTAAAATTGAATAGACCTACTAATCCCCAGTTTAAACAACCAATTGTACTTAGTACTAAACATGTCTTATATAATGTATTCATTTCTATCCTCCTTGATAATTATATTTTTACCAAAAAATATATATTTATTCATCATATTAAGAAAAATGTACCATATAATTTACCATAAAGATAAAAAAATGGGGTGAAGAATGAAAAAAATAATTTTAAGTTTAGTTTTAGCTTGCTTAATTTTAACTGGGTGTGGAAAACATGATGATAAAGAAGTTCTTAAAGAATTTCAAAATAAAGTTAATAATGCAGATTCATATTTTTTAACTGGAGAAATGGAACTTGTGAATAATGAAGATGTATATAACTATAATATAAATGTATCTTATAAAAAAGATGATTTTTATAAGATAGAATTAGTTAATGCGGTTAATGATCATAAACAAGTTATTTTGAGAAATACGGAAGGTGTTTATATTGTGACACCATCACTTAATAAAAGTTTTAAATTTCAAAGTGATTGGCCTTATAATAATTCACAAGTATATTTACTTTCTAGTTTATTAGATGATATCAGTAATGATGAAAATAGAACATTTGAGGATAGCAGCGAAGGTTATATCTTTACTTCGTCAGTTAATTATCCAAATAATGAAAAATTAGTAAATCAGAAAGTATATTTTGGTAAAGATTATTTACCTAAAAAAGTAGAAGTATTAGATGCTGATGGTAATCCACAAATAACAATGAATTTTAGTAAAATTGATTTAAGAACAGAATTTAATGATACTTATTTTGATTTGAATTCAGTGTTAGATACTAATAATATGGATAATACCGATAATAAAAATACTACAGATAATACAGAGAATAAAAATAATAATACAACTGATAATAATAGTAATAGTAAAACTAATTCAAATAATCAAAATAGTAATACTACACCAACAGAAACTCAAGAACCAAGTAATAGTAGTAGTGAAGGGGAGAATAAAACAAAAGAAACAGCTACAATTGATGATATAATTTATCCAATGTATTTACCAGCTAATACATATCTTACAAGTCAGGAGAGGGTAAATACCGAAGATGGTGAAAGATTAATTTTAACATTTACGGGTGATAGTTCATTTGTGCTTATGGAAGAAGTAGCAAAATATAGTAGTGTTCCAGAGATTATTCCTACGTATGGAGCACCAGAATTAATTGGTTCATCACTAGCCGTAATTAATGATAATTCAGCTAATTGGTTTGATAATGGAATAGAGTATTATCTTGTTAGTGATGTTATGAAAACAGATGAATTATTACAAGTAGTTAGATCTATTAGTGTCTTACCAGTAAGTAAATAGATAATTGATGCTTAGGCATCTTTTTTCTATTATATAAGTTCATAAGTTGTATTGTATATTCTAGAATCAGAACATTATTCCATTACGAATTTATTATCTCTTTTAGCTATAATTATCCCAATCGTTTTATTATGATTTGTTTTCTTAACATTTTTATCTATATAATTCATATAAATTTCTATTTGACCAATATGTTCCTTCTTTAATTCCGTAACTTTTAATTCTACAACTACATAACAATTAAATTCAATATTAAATAGAAGAATATCAATATAGTTATATCTGTCATCTAATTTAATTTTATATTCATTTTCAATATAACAAAAACCATTGCCAAGCTCTTTCAAAAAGCTATCCATGTCTTCAAGTATTAAATTTTTTAACATTCTTTCTGTAATATTAACTGTATTATATTTATTCTTTATTAAAATTGGATGTTTAATAAAATTTTTTATTGTCATATTATCAGCAGCTTTTAATACTTGTTTAGTATTAAAAGGCAACCTCTGATATTCTTTATTTTTAATCTTATTTCTTAGTTCCCTAACCGATAAATTGTTATTAATTGATATGTTTATATAATAAGAAATTAAATCAACATTATCAAATTTTATTAATTCAACATAATGACTCCAAGTCAATTTGGTCGACACTGTCGACCAAATCTCATTTTTAAATAGTAAATAAAATTGTCTTATTCTTCTTAATGTTCTTTCATTATATTTTTTACCAACTTCAGTAATTAATCTTTTTGAATATTCCTTTATTAAACTATCTCCATATCTGGCTCTTGCTTCGCCACCTTGGGCTTCAACTAGTAATTTACCAACATTATAATATCTCTCTAATTCATACTTATTTTTACTATAATCCTTTATTCTTTTATATACTTCATTATCGATAAGTTCTTTTTTAATTTCATTATAATAGTTCATATTTCCTCCTCATTAGTGATATTCCAAGAAAATATTATGAATTACTTTTTTAGATCAAAAGATTACCAATAAATATTTAATTATTATCAATAATAAACATAGAAGAAATAATTATGTTTGTTCTTTTTTAAGATATATGTTAAAATATTATTAGAATAGGAAAGTTGGTTAGTGGTATGAATAATAATGATAAAGAAAGATTTGCTAAGTTGTATGAACTTTTAGGCGAAGAAGTTAATTCAATTTATGATACAAAAAAAGAAGATGAAATCTTTGTTGATAATAAGCAAGAAAAAATAATTCAAGAGCCATTTTCTAAAGAAATATATATTAAACCAACTAAAATAAAAAAAGAAAAAATTAATAAAAAAGATGATAATAAATTTAATGAATTAGTTAATCCTTTTGATGTTGATAGAGGTAAACAAATAAAAGATAAAAGTAATAATAAAAAAGAAATAAAATATGATGAAGATTATGATATAGATTATAAAAGTAATAATATTATAAATATATTAGGTAATAAAAAAATACTATATATAATTATTATACTGATATTTATATTTGTATGTATTTTAACAATTAAAGCAATTAGTTTTAGTAAGATAAAGAATAGTTACAATGATTATAAAAAAGAAAATGATATAAAGATATATGCAGATAAAAAGATAGATAATGATGTAGTAAAAAAAGGATCAGCTTTAGAATTAGTCGAATGTTTAAGTAGTCCAATAGATACGGATAATTTACCTGATAGTATTAATTCAATTGTTAAAGATATTAATAGTTTTTATAGGTCATCTAATGATTATTTTGCTTTCACTTATAAAGATATATTTACTGGTTTTACAGTTAGTTATAATGAAAATGGCAATATATTTGCAGCTAGTACGATAAAAGCACCAGCTAATATTTATATATATGAGATGGCTAGTCAAGGTAAGATAGATTTAGATGAAGAACTTACATATACATCATATTATTATAATAATGGTACTGGTGTACTTAAAAATAAACCAGTGAATACTAATTATACGATTAGAGAGTTATCGATGTATAATGGTACTGGTGTACTTAAAAATAAACCAGTGAATACTAATTATACGATTAGAGAGTTATCGATGTATGCGATAAGAAATAGTGATAATGCAGCTCATAATATGTTAATGGATAGGTATAATAAAAATAATATGCTTAATTTTTGGAGAGATTTAGGAACTAATATTATTTTTACGGGTAGTGATAACTGGGGAATGATAAATAGTCATGATGCGACTATTTATATGAGTGAATTATATAGATTTTATTTAAGTAATGAAACTTATGGAACAGAACTTATGAATAATTTTATTAATGCTAAAACAAAATTTATTAGTGGGAAAAATAACTATATTGTCGCTAATAAAACTGGATGGAGTGGTAATAGTCAACATGATGTATCAATTGTATTTGCTGATAATCCATATATAGTCGTAGCTCTATCTAATTTAGGAATGAATGATAATTATATGTATTATTTTAATAAAGTTAATGATTTATCTTATAAACTACATACAGAATATTGGAAATATAAAATGAATGAATGTAAATTAAATTGATTTAAGAATAAATGACAGCATTGCCTTAGTTGTAATGCTTTTTTATTTTATTTAGTTGATATTTGTGGTATACTTAAAGGTATGAAAGAGGGATATTATGGATAAAAAGACTTTGGAAGTATTAGCTAGTAAATTAATGTTTACGATGAATGAAGAAGAGTATGATACTTTGAGTGATGAA
>CADAMI010000062.1 GCA_902788975.1 uncultured Erysipelotrichaceae bacterium
TAATTAACTTATTTAATATATTTGTAGCTCTAGTTTTTGACACCTCAAGTAAAGATTCAACAATTAGTCTGTTGATTCTTGTGTTTTTCTTTATATATTTTTATCACCTAATATTATTATATACAAAAGAAAATAAATTATCAACATATTCGACCACTTTTCGACCACTTTTCGAACATATATATTTAAAAAATAATAAATCATTTTGTTCTTCTTATCATAATCTTATTGATAGTACTGTTTTTGGTGGCCCTTATATAAGATAAATTCGCCTAACTAGTTAGTTAGGCGATTCTCAATTTTTTTGAGGGATCACTCAACATGCGATATCGAGTATTCCTCTTTTTTTATTGTATGAAGTTTCCTTCATCTATATACATTATACACTATAATATAATAAAAGACAATTATTTTATAATATATTGATTGTTATTTATGTCAATTGTGATAGTTTGATTATATTTAATATTATCTTCTAGAATATTGTTGGCTATTAGTGATTCAATGTTTTTAGTAACATATCGTTTGATAGGTCTTGCTCCAAATGATTCGTTGTAAGAGTTATCAATGATATGTTTTTTAGCTTCTTCAGTTAGATTAATTTTAATATTAATATCTTTTAATCTAGTTTCAATATTATGGATGATATTATCTAATATTTCATAAATAGTATTTTTATCTAGTGAATTGAAGGTTATAATTTCATCAATTCTGTTTAAGAATTCGGGTTTAAAGGTTTGTCTTAATTGTTGATTTAATAATTCTTGTAGATTTGGATCTTTGTTAAGAATATATTCGCTACCTAGGTTAGATGTCATGATGATGATGGTATTTTTAAAGTCGACAGTTCTGCCTTGGGAGTCGGTGATTCTGCCATCATCTAAGATTTGAAGTAAGATATTGAAGACATCTTTGTGAGCTTTTTCTATTTCATCAAATAAGACGATTGAATATGGATTCCTTCTTACAGCTTCGGTTAATTGACCACCTTCATCGTAACCAATATATCCGGGAGGAGCGCCGACTAATCTAGATACGGAATGACTTTCCATATATTCGGACATATCAATACGGACAATATGTTTTTCATCATCAAATAATTCATAAGCTAGAGTTTTAGCTACTTCAGTTTTACCAACACCAGTTGGACCTAAGAACATGAATGAACCGATTGGTCTATTAGGATCTTTAATACCAGCTCTAGCTCTTTTGATAGCTTCACTTATTAAATGAATAGCGTTATCTTGACCTTTAACTCTTTTTTTCATATTGGTTTCGAGATTTAATAATTTATCTCTTTCGGTACCTACTAATTTAGTTACGGGGA
The DNA here is from genome assembly GCA_902788975.1 of uncultured Erysipelotrichaceae bacterium. Lineage (GTDB taxonomy): Bacteria > Bacillota_I > Bacilli_A > RF39 > UBA660 > RUG705. The sequence goes on from CADAMI010000062.1 coordinate 1,328, forward strand.
TATTAGTCCATTTTGAAACAATATTAGCAATAGATTCATTATCGACGATATTACTTAAGAGAGAAGAATTTTCATTATTAAATTTAAGAGTAGCTAATTCTTCTTGAATTTTAGGAATAGTACCATGTTTTAAGACAGCTGCTTTTTCATAATTATAATCAGCTTCAGCTAATTCTAATTCATGAGTTGCTTTATCTAGTTCAATTTGTTTTTCTTTAATTTTAGTACTTAGATTTTTTTCTTCTTGCCATTTATCTCGATATTCTTTTTCTTCTTTTTCAAGAGTTAATAATTTTTTATCAATTTCTTCTTTTCTTTTTAGTGATAATTCATCTTTTTCTTTTTTTAGAGATTCTTTTTCAATTTGAAGAGTCATTATTTCTCTAGTTAAATAATCTAATTTAATGGGAACTGATTCCATTTGGACTTTGATGGTAGCACAAGCTTCATCTACTAAATCAATGGCTTTATCAGGTAAGAATCTATCAGTAATATATCTATCTGATAGCGTAGCGGCACTAATTAAAGCATTATCTTTAATAGTTACGCCATGAAATGATTCAAATCTTGATTTTAAACCTCTTAAGATAGCTATCGTATCTTCGACAGTTGGTTCAGTTACTAAGACTTTTTGGAATCTTCTTTCTAAGGCACCATCTTTTTCAATATACTTCCTATATTCATTTAGAGTAGTGGCACCAATACATAGAATTTCACCTCTAGCTAGCATTGGTTTTAATAAATTACCAGCATCCATGGCTCCTTCCATGGCACCAGCACCAACTAATAAATGAATTTCATCAATAAATAAAATGATTTTACCATCAGAGTCTTTGATTTCTTTTAAGACAGCTTTTAATCTTTCTTCAAATTCACCACGATATTTTGCTCCAGCGATTAAAGCACCCATATCAAGTGACCAAATAGTTTTATCTTTTAAGTTATTTGGAACATCTCCTTTAATGATACGGGTAGCTAATCCTTCGATAATAGCGGTTTTACCAACACCGGGAGAACCAATTAAAACGGGATTATTTTTTGTTTTTCTTGATAAAATTCTAGTGATATTACGAATTTCTTCATCCCTTCCAATAACGGGATCTATTTTACCAGCTTTGGCTTCTTCGGTAATATCACGACCATATTTTGTTAAAACATCTTTTAAATTTTCTTCAAATGGATTTTGATTCATGTATATCATCTCCTTTACATAGTTAATTATAACACATAATTAGCAATTGTCAAGTCAGATTGCTAATTTTATTATTAACAAATAATTGTTTGTTAATGTTGACTTTATTTTTTTAAATATATATAATTAATTTAAGGATGTGATACTATGTATGCAAAAGTTATAATTGAATATGGTGCTAAAGCAGTAGATAGAGAATTTACATATATAGTACCTGATAATTTAAAAGATAAAATAAAGATAGGTCATAGAGTTTTAGTACCTTTTAATAACCGTGATATTGAAGGGTTTGTACTAGATATTAGTAATAAATATAATGATAATTATGAATTAAAAGAGATAATATCTTTATGTGATGATAAACCTATATTAAATAAAGAAATGTTATATTTAGGTGATGAGATACAAAAGAATATTTTATGTAGTAAGATTTCAATATATCAAGCGATGTTACCTAAGGCATTGAAGGCTAGTAAGAGTACTTTTATTGGAATAAAGAGAAATAGATATATGGTATTAAATGTTAGCTATATGGATGCGAATAAATATATTGAAGAATGTAAGTATGATAGTCAAATAAAGATAATTGAGAAATTAATTACTGATGAAAAGATACTGGTTAATAATTTATCTAGTAGTATTAATACTTTGGTTAAGAATGGAATAGTTAAGTTTGTTTATGAAGAAGTAAATAGATATGTAAGTCATATGAGTGGAAAGTATCATAAAGTAGAATTAAATGAGATGCAACAAGAGGTTGTAGATAATGTTGATATAGATAAACATGATACATATTTATTATATGGAATAACGGGCTCTGGTAAGAC
>CADAMI010000063.1 GCA_902788975.1 uncultured Erysipelotrichaceae bacterium
CAATTTGAAGAAATGAAAAAAATGATGAAAATGATTGGCAAGGGTAACTTTAAAATGCCATTTTAAAAGAATTCTTAATTGAATTCTTTTGTTTTTTCCCACGGTAAACTAGTATCTGTTCTGCCAAAATGGCCATATGCAGCTATTTTATAATATATCGGTCTTTTTAAATCTAATTCTTTTATTATATTATCAACGTTAAAATTAAAATGTTTATTTATAAATTCATAAATTCTTTCTAGTGGGACTTTATTAGTATTAAATGTTTCGATATTAATATGAATAGGATCTTCTTTCCCAATCGCATATGATATACCTATTTCACATCTATCACATAGTTTATTATATACGATATTTTTGGCGACATATCTAGCATAATATGCGGCACTGCGATCTACTTTTGATGGATCTTTGCTACTAAAGCATCCGCCGCCAACTTTAGCACTACCTCCATAGGAATCTACGACTATTTTTCTACCGGTCGTACCACTATCGGCAAACGGTCCACCAATAGTAAATTCACCACTGGTATTTATCAATATTTTTGTTTGGTTATCAAGATATTTTTTGGGAATGACTTTATTTATGACTTTTGTTTTGATATATTGTTCTAAATGTAATTTATCACAATTTTTCTTATGTTGACTAGCAATGATTATTGTATCTATTCTTTTAGGAATATCATTATCATACTCCACTGTTACTTGTGATTTGCCATCTGGTAATAATGGTGAATGTATATCTTCTTTTCTAACTTTAGCTAGTTGCATTGTTAATTTATTTGCTAATTGGATTGAAAGTGGCATTAATTCTTTTGTTTCATTGCAAGCATATCCAAACATTATTCCTTGGTCACCAGCACTTGTTTTATCTTTATTAACAGCTTTACTGATTTCTGTTGATTGTTTACTTATTTTAGTTATTACATTAAATTTTTCTTTGTAGCCTATTTCTTTTAAGACATTTTGGGCTATTTTTTCATAATTAAGTTTAGCTTTAGTAGTACATTCTCCATAGATGAAAACAATGTTATCTTTGATAGTGCATTCGACTGCCATTTTACTTTCTTTGTCTTGTTCTAGGGCAGTATCTAGAATTTTGTCACTAATTTTATCGCATATTTTATCAGGATGCCCTTCAGTGACTGATTCGCTTGTTACATATTTTTTCATTCTTTCTCCTCCTTGCTTTTATCAAAATAAAAAACTCTTAGAAAGAGTCTAAATGAATAAATAGATACTCTTTCATCGTTATTAGCTTTACCACCTTACTTTATGCAGGTTGGTATGAGATCACAGAGCTAATTCTCTCCCTCATTCTTGATAAAAGTCAATTTAAGTTTATTATTATATTTTTATTTTGTCAATAAAATACTTTATATTTTGTGTTATTTACATAGTCATAATTTATAAAAAAACATATGATAAAACAGATAGGAGGAAGTAATATGTTTTTTAATGATGAAGAAATAAGACAAAATGGTGACTTTGGATATGGAGAAGATATTAATATTGATATAAACAATGTTAATACAAATACAAACACTAATACTAATTTTAATACTAATACTTTTGATATGAATATGAGTGATCCTGGATTGACTATGATTGGTTATGTTCAAGGACCAATAATTGAACCAGGAAGAGAAAGAGTTATTCAAAGAAATATTGTTCATGAAGTTAAGCACATCTGTCCTATGAACACTAAAATAATTAACAATCATATATTCAAACATACTTATCAACCACGTTATACTTGTTGTGAAGAAAACACATGCACTAATGTACAATGTGGATCTTGTTGTAATTTTAATTAATTTAAGGCCAATATTGGCCTTTTTCTTTTGACTGTGTTAAAATACTATTTAATGGATACTTAATGATTAAGTTATTGATTTATTTTTTTATTATTATATGATAAAATGTAGGTGAGGTGGGTTATGAAAAAATGTGCTATTATATATAATCCAAATAGTGGTAGAAAAGTTGAGTTTAATGTAATGCCGCAATTTATTAAAATGTTAGAAAAATATGGTTATGAAACGCAAGTGTTTTACACTGAATACAAGGGGCATGCAACAGAAATTGTCAAAAATTTGGAACACGTCGATTTAGTTCTATCAATGGGTGGAGATGGTACTTTTAACGAATCAATTACTGGTAATTTTGCCAGAAAAGATCGCCTTGTATGTGCCCACATTCCAGTTGGAACAACTAATGATATTGGAATTATGATGGGATATGGGAAAAATATGCTTAATAACCTTAAGATGACACTTGAGGGAGTAGTAAAAAATGTTGATATTTGTTTAATTAATAATAAACCTTTTGTATATGTGGCAACAATTGGAAAATTCGCTGAAATTCCTTATGAAACACCTAGAGAATTAAAAAAGAAATTTGGTTATTTGGCATATATAACTGAAGGTGTTAAATCTTTCTTTAATAAAACAAAATTGTATGATGTTACTTATGAAATTGATGGAGTTAAATATCGTGGATTATTCTCTTTTATAATTGTTTCTTCTGCTAATAGAATTGCGGGTATTAATAATTTTTATAAAGATGTTAAATTAGATGATAATAAATTTGAAGTTTTGCTTTGTAATTTTGCTAAAAAGAAAGATATTATTAGGAGTCTATACTTTTTAACTATGTATGATATTGAAAAAGTACCAGGAATACATTTTTATAAAACTAATAATATTAAATTTAAATTTGCTGATAAACCGAAAAAGAATTGGTGTATTGATGGGGAGATGCTAGATGATGATGGCAAAGAGTTCAATATAAGCATTGATCGTAATATTCAGATGATGATACCCAAGAAGAATATAAATAAGTTATTTATTAAGTGAGTTATATGAAGTATATTGCAATATTTATTATAAAGATTTATCAACACATTCCAGGACCTTGGCATAATAATTGTAAATTTCAGCCAACTTGTTCTAATTATGCAATTGGTTGTTTTAGAGAATTTGGATTTTTTAAAGGATTATATCTAAGTATTAAAAGAATTATTAGATGCAATCCTAGTAGTAAAGGTGGATATGATCCAATTCCACTTAAGGAGGTTAAATATGAAAAAAATTAATAAGCAAAGAAAAGATTATTTAAGTTGGGAAGAATATTTTATGGGAATTGCTAAACTATCTGCGATGAGAAGTAAAGATCCTTCGACACAAGTTGGCGCTTGTATAGTTAGCAATGATAATCGCAATTGGTTATAACGGTTGTCCTAATGGGTTTGATGATGTTCATTTTCCTTGGGATAGAGAGGGAGAACCGCTTAATACCAAGTATTTATATGTATGTCATGCCGAAATGAATGCTATTTTAAATTATAGGGGTAATAGAAAAGAATTAGAAAATGCTAAAATATACGTTGACTTATTTCCATGTAATGAATGCGCTAAACTTATAATTCAATCTGGTATTAAAGAGGTTATTTATTTATCCGATAAGTATAAGGACACCGATGGAGTAATTGCTTCAAAAAGATTATTTGATACATGTGGGGTTAAGTATAGACAAATAAAATTAACTGGTAAAGATGTAAAACTTGAATTATAAACT
>CADAMI010000064.1 GCA_902788975.1 uncultured Erysipelotrichaceae bacterium
TGCGATGCTTTAGTTAAAAGCGAAGCGGTAAGTATTATAGTAATAGATTCAGTAGCAGCATTGGTACCGCAAGCAGAGATAGATGGCGAAATGGGAGACAGCCACGTTGGTCTTCAAGCAAGGCTTATGTCTCAAGCACTTAGAAAATTGTCTGGCTCCATTAATAAGACAAATACTATAGTTATATTTATCAATCAATTACGTGAAAAGGTAGGAGTAATGTTCGGAAATCCAGAAACTACTCCTGGTGGAAAGGCACTTAAATATTATTCTTCCGTTAGATTGGATATAAGACGAGGTGAACAAATAAAAAGTGGTACTGATGTGATTGGTAATAGAACAAATATTAAAGTTGTTAAGAATAAGGTAGCACCTCCGTTTAAGAGTGCTGTTGTTGATATAATGTATGGTGAAGGAGTTAGTCAGGATGGAGAATTAGTTGATTTAGCTGCCGATGCCAATATAATCGAAAAGAGTGGGGCTTGGTATTCTTATAAAGGAGAAAAATTAGCACAAGGTAGGGAAAATGTTAAACTCTTGTTTAAGAATAATCAAGATTTTAGAAATGAAATTGAATCTTTAGTTCGTGAACACTATGGCATTAGTAAAAAAGATAATAAAAAAGATAAAGAAAAAACTTCAGAATAGTCTGAAGTTTTACTTTAATAAACCAAAGCCTGTAACAACATATCTTCCACCTTGTTTTTTGGCTAAATAATTTGGAGAATTGATTAATTGATTATTAATAACTAATGATGTTGATTGTCCTCCATCTAGATTAGCTGCATTATATGCACCGTATTTTTCTAATGTTTCAATAACGTCTTTAATACTTGCACCATCAATATAACTTTCACCTTCTGTTACAAGGAACATTATTACGCCATCTTTTCTTTGAGCAATTGCACATTTGTTAGCAACACCAAAAGGCATACCGACAATCTCAGCTGATTTGCCGTTTATGATTAGAAATGGTCCAAATTCTATACCATATTTTATTCCTGCATTGATTGCTTCCTCACCAGTTGAATTACTCATTAATTTTAGTTTACCATCATCCGTTAAACCAATTATATTTCCTTTAATTTCGTTTGTTTTAGTTCTTGGCCATAACACTTGTCCATCATCAATTACGTATCCCATTGGAATATCTGATCCATTACTTAATCCGTTAGCAAAACCTCCACCATTTATGCAAACTTTTCCATCATATCTTTTACACATATCAACGACTCTTTCTCCATATGTGCCATTATCAAATTTTGGTGTTCTTAATAGTCTTACTTTTTCTGGTTCATATATGGCTATTAAATATCCTTTGGCATTACCAACTTTAACATTTAATACCTTATATGAATCATTACCTGGATCTCGAGTAAATAATTCTTCTTCATATTTGTCTTTATATTTCTTTTTTTCTGCGGTATCAATTACGATGTCATCTAAATTAACATCTTCATTAATTTCTATAAAATAATTGTTATCCATTATTTTTTTTATCATTTTTTCGTTATAGAAAACATAAGCTAAATATTGGTGATTTCTTGTTTTCATTGCAGTTGTGACAAATATATTTCTAAAATGTGCCCAAGGACCATACATTAAAATGAAACCGCTTATTGCAAATAAATCGGCAATTATTAAGATAATAGTTAATAAATGATTTTTTTTCTTTTTCTTTCTATGCTTTTTCATTTTATTACTCCGTTTCGTATGGATTTTCTACTGTTCCATTTCCTTTAATTAATAATTGTTTATTTAAACAAATTGTTGGTATTATTTTAGATTTTGATTTAACATTTTTGGTATATATTTTTTTGTTTGATTTTATTGTGTAAATTATATTTCCTTTATCTGCTGTACCTGTCATGGTAAAATAGTCATCTAAATCTTGATTTAAGAAAATGTCTCCAATACTTATTGTGGCAACTTTAGTATTTACTTCCTTATTTAATGAGCTTTTGTAATCATAATTGTTGTCATCATTGTAATATCCATTTGGCCAATTGTTTTCTTCAATTAAATTTTTGTAAGATAATGAATTTAAGTAGTTATTGTTTAAGTAATAGGCTAATCCACCATATATAGTATCGTCATGATATGAATTGATTGCTGAATAATTATATGTTAAATCACTGTCATTGCTCTTAATATAATCGTTTAATGTCAATCTTACTATGTCTTCTTCTACTTTATATATACGCCATATATCATTTCCTAGTTTGACATAACTTCCGAATAATCCATTTTCTTTTTCAATTGTATATGGATCTTCTTTTGTTCCATTGCCACCGATGTAATCAATATTTGATTTAATTGTTATTACCGGTTTAATTCCTATAATGTCGTTTCCTTTGCTTAAGGTAATTTTTCCATCATCGGTTACATACCATATTTCTGATTTATCATTTGTATTATTTAAATAAAAATTTTCATTATTAATAATATAACTATTTTTATTGCCAATATTCGCAAAATCAATTGTCGTCAATAGAGAAAAATAATTATTATTGTCAATACTTTCACATGGATTATTGTTAATAGTTTCTATCTTATCGAGACAAGTTATAGTTTTTTGCAAATAGGTTGATACATTATTTAATTGTCTTTCTAGTATTCCAGAATAATCATCATTATCATTAACATTTAGCCATCTATTTATATTAGAATCTAAATAATTAGTGTTTTTTCCGTATGCTAACGATGTTAGTGAGTTGTTAGAAATTGCTTCAATAGAATTATCTTCATTTATTTTTATTATTCGCCATAAAAGGTTTGAATACATCAAATAATTATTATTTGTATCATTGGTAAAATATATTTGATCATCAATGTTCACAAATTTTTCATTGTCTTCATTATTTTCTTTTATTACTTTTACAAGTGAATTTTTTTCAATTATTTTATCTTTTTCATTTTGAACATATAATTTTATAAATCTTATGCCATAGAAAATACAACATGATAAAATAAATAGAAAACTTATAAAGCAAAAAATTTTTTCTAAACTAATTTTTTTCATTTTTACTACCGCCTTTATTGTTCAATTATATCAAATTTAATTATTTTAAGCAATAGTATTGTTTCTTTTTGTTAAACCTTTTTTAAAATGTCCCATCATGATTTTTTAGAAATGTCCCATTCTAATATATGATACACTTTTGTAAAAGAGGTGTTTTATTTTGAAAAAAAAGCAAAAAGTTAATGGTGAAATAATCATGAGTTATAAACAAATAGCAGATGAGACAGGATATGAAAGAAAGCAAATTAATAGGTTTGTAAATGAAATAGAAAAAAAGGATATTGATGAACTGCTAGTTCATGGACTAACAGGTAAGAATTCAAATAATTCCGCTCCCAGCCAAGAGATTGAATATATAAAAGAATTCAAAAATCAATATCCAGTAATTAGTATAGCACAATTTCGAGATATTTATCACGAAGATGTAATTTGGAATCAAGATAAACAAAAAGATGTTAAAAAGTATGGCTTAAGAGTCAGAAGTAAATCATTCTTTCAACAATTATATAAAAATGAAGGCTGGAAATCTCCGGTCAAACATAGACCATTCAAAGGAAAGAAAGATATTCATCCATTAAGAGAGCCATCACCAAGACGTGGTATATTAATTATGACTGATGGCACTCCACACGATTGGTTTAGCAATGGTCAAAAATTCTCATTACATTCAACGTTAGATGATGCCACCGGTGAAATATTATCAGGTTGGTTTATGCCTACAGAATGTCAAATTGGTTATTGCCGTGCATTTAAAATTATGTTTGAAAAGCACGGAATACCACAAATAATATATGCCGATAGAACGACTATATTATGGGATCAAAAAGAAGGTGCTCAAACTGAAGTAGCTAGAATGTTAGATGAATTAGGCATAGAATTAATATTTGCTAATTCTGCTGAAGCTAAAGGTAAAATTGAAAAAATGAATAATACCATCCAAAATCGATTATTAAATGATATTAAGAGATATAATATCAAAACATATGATGAATTAAATCAATGGTTTAATGACTATTATATAGGCTACATAAATCATAAGTTTGCGTATTTACCAAAGGAAGAAGAAACTGACTTTATCCCATTAGGAAAAACTGATTTATCAAAAATAATGTGTATAAAAGATGAAAGAATAATAATTAATGGAAATATGATATCTTATAAAAATAATTATTATATTCCAATAGATAAAGATGGTAATGACTTTATTTTTTATAAAGGAACAAAAGTTGGTGTTTGGATTGATATATTTACTAATGAAGTTAGAATACTTAAAAATGGAATATTATATAACACAAGAAAAATTGAAGGTCATATGCAAAATCCAGCTAAGAAAGAACAGAAAAAAATTCAAGATCAAAAGATTTTAGAACAATTACTTCGTGAAAGAGATGAAAGATTAAAAGCAAGGGCGAACCATAAGTGAGTTCATATTACCCTTGCTTTTTAGATTTCATCAAATTAAAATTGAATTTTAAATAAAGCTTGCCTTTATTTGTTACTTACTATTTAATTGAATGGGACATTTCTAAAAAATCTTAACA
>CADAMI010000065.1 GCA_902788975.1 uncultured Erysipelotrichaceae bacterium
AAATAATTAATGAAATTGTGGTATAATATTCTTGAAAGAGGGATATATGAAAAAGAAAATAGTATTAAGCATTTGTTTATTAATTATTATAGCTATTGGTTTATATTTAGTATGTAATAAAAATAATGGTATAAAAGATAACAATATACCAGATATAAATAGTAATAAGATTGATGCAATATCTTATTACATGAAATTAGATTTAGATATCAATATGAAATCATTAATGGAAGAAGTAGAAATTGAAATTAAAAATGATACCTACGAAAGTATTGATGAAATTATCATAAGAGATATGACACCATCTATTCATGCATATAATAAAAAGAATTATAATAATGACAAGCAAAAAAGTAATATTATAAGTATAAAAAGTAATGAACAACAATTAGAGTATAAAATTGAAAAAGAAAGTATTATTAAAGTTAAATTAAATGAATTGTTAAAACCTAATGATATTATTAAATTAAAAGTAGAAATGAAGACAGATATACCAGATAGACAAGATCGCTTTGGGTATGTTAGAAGAAAAGATGGATATATTTATGCTCTTTCTTTTTGCTTTCCATATTTAGCTGATAATAAAAATGGTGAATGGATATTAAGTCCATATTTTGATGATGGAGAAAGTAGAAGTTATGATTTAGCTAATTATGAAATTGAAATCAAACATCCAAAAGATTATTTGGTAATTGCGACAGGCAAGGAAGAAACAAGTGATTTAGTGACTAAAATAACAGCTAATAATATTCGTGATGTAGCAATAGTAGTAACTAATATGATGGAAAAAGATACTTTTGAAGTAGAAGGAATTAAAATTAATAATTATTATTTAAAAAGTAAATATACTGATAAATATAGAAAATTAACAGAACTTGTTATTAAAGATGCTATTAAAGTTTATACAAATAATATTGGTAAATATCCTTATGAAGAATTAGATGTTACACCACTTTTGTTTGGTTTTGGTTATGGTGGAATGGAATATCCAGGTTTAATAATGACTAATGCAACTTCATTTTACGATGGAACACTAATGGATGCATGGAGCTTAAGTGATGGATTATCTCATGAAATAGCGCATCAATGGTTTTATGCTGCTGTTGGTAATAATGAATATTCTGAAGGATGGATAGATGAAGGATTCACTACATACTTAGAAAGGCAATTATTTGGTTTATATGATGGAGAGGCACATAAATATTTAAGAGAAATAGATGAATATGCTCCTTCGATTGAAGATAATATTAAATCAAGAGAAGAATTAATGGAAACTGCTAGAGAAGATTATAAAGACATTTATTTAAATGTTAGCCCAGATAAATATGAAAATGATCAAAGTTATGGAGAAGCAGAATATGAAACATCATATATTTTCATTCAAGAAATAAGAATGGCTATGGGTGATGAGAAATTCAATAAATTCTTAAAAGATTTTTATAAAACTTATTATTTAAAAACAGTTAATACAGATATGGTATTAAAATTAATAAGAGAATATGATAATAGCAAAAAAATAAATGAAATAATTGATTTCTATTTTAAATGATTGAAAATGTTATCAATTTAAACATAAAGATTGTATCAACGGAATTTATTATTCTAACAGGATTGTAAAAAAAACAAAAAATTCTGTATATTAATCAAATGAAAGAGAGGAAAAAATGAAAAAAGTATTTTTATTATTAATATGTATCATATTTTTATGTTCTTGTAGCAAAACCGAAAATGTTACTGGAAGCAAACCAGAAGTATTAAAAGCAACTAATTTGTATCTTCAAACTGATAAAGATTATGTTAAGGAAATACTAAAAAATAATAATGTAGGAAATGTTGATGTTTTTCTTAATTGGGTGGATCATTTTAATATAGCATCAAATCAAAAATGTGGTGTTAATACTACTTGGACAAGTATAAATGATATAAAATATGATGAGATAGAATGTGCAAATAAATATGAAAAAAAATATCAAATGTCTGATGGAGATTGTAGAATAACTGCATTTGCTCTAATTGAAAAAGATTTACAAATGAGTAAAAAGATTCAAGATGAAGGAACATATTTAATGTTTGATATGGATGTAATAGACAATAATAAAGATTATAAACTTGTTAAGAATAAGAGAGATGATTTTGTTACATTATTTAATGAAATTAATATATCTAATGTAGGTGATAAAGAACTTCAAAATGTTTTTTCAAATAAATGGAAAGAATATGGTATAAAAATCAACAATGAGAAAGTATCATTAATATCACTTGTTATTGAGGATCCTGATAGTAAGGTTTTGTTTGTAGGTCATACTGGAGTATTGATTCATTTAGAAGATAAAATAATGTTTATTGAAAAAATTGCTTTTGAACAACCTTATCAAATTACGCTTTTAAATAATATGAATGAACTATTTGATATGTTTTCAAAAAGGAAAGAGTATTTTGGTGGTGAAAAAGAAAACGGACCATTTGTTTATGAAAATGACAAATTAGTCCATACATATTAATGATGGTAAAAAACGAATTGTACTCCATAGTAAATTGATAAAAAAATAACAACAAATGAAAATTTGTGTTATAATGAATATAGAACTGATATTTATTAGTTGTTCTTTTGGATATAAGTGTTCAAAATAGGCTCTTGTATCGCACCATTAAAGAATCCAGTTGAACTTTAGTTCAAATTACTAATAAATATCAATTCTAGAAATGGAATTGATTTTTTTGTTATTAAAAACAAGATAAATTACATTTTTTAGGTGAGTTTTAGATACCTTTTTAGATACCCTGATAAGCTAAATAAATGATTTTTGACTCATTTTTAGCTATATACATTTAAAAGAATCCAGCTGAATTAGGAAGTACAAAAAGTGAAATGTTTTTCTGCATTCCATG
>CADAMI010000066.1 GCA_902788975.1 uncultured Erysipelotrichaceae bacterium
CATATAATTATGACTTGTGTGAAGAAAGTAGGGGAAAAATATGAATGATAAAATAAGAAATATAGCTATAATTGCTCACGTAGACCATGGTAAAACAACCCTTGTTGACCAATTGTTAAAAAAGTCTGGAACATTCAGAGAAAATGAGCAAGTTGAAGAAAGAGTAATGGACTCAAATGATATTGAAAGAGAAAGAGGCATTACTATTCTTGCAAAAACAACAGCTATAAATTATAAAGATTATCGTATAAATATCTTAGATACACCAGGACATGCTGACTTTGGTGGCGAAGTAGAAAGAATTATGAACATGGTTGATGGCGTCTTATTACTTGTTGATGCTTATGAAGGTACGATGCCACAAACAAGATTCGTTTTAAAGAAAGCTTTGGAAGCCAATGTTAAACCAATCGTCGTTATTAATAAAGTTGATAAACCAACTGCTAGACTTAACCAAGTTGTTGATGAAGTATGCTAGACTTAACCAAGTTGTTGATGAAGTAATTGATTTATTCATTGAATTAGGCGCTAGTGATGAACAATTAGATTTTAAAGTTGCATATGTTTCCGCTTTAAACGGAACCGCTTCAATGGATCCAGATTTAAGTACTCAAACCGAAGATTATTCTTGTATCTATGATTTAATTATTAATGAAATTCCAGCTCCTGATGTAAATATTGATGCACCACTTCAATTTCAACCAGCATTACTAGATTATAATGACTATGTAGGACGTATCGGTATTGGAAGAATCAAAGCTGGAACCATTAAAGAAAATGAAATGGTATCTTGTGTTAGATTAGATGGCTCAATTAAACAATTTAGAATTCAAAAATTATTTGGTTTTTTAGGTTTAAAAAGAATCGAAATAAAAGAAGCTCATGCTGGTGAAATTGTTGCTATTGCTGGTATGCCAGATATTTCTGTTGGTGAAACTGTTTGCGATATTGGTAAAGAATCAGCTTTACCAGTCTTAAGAATTGATGAACCAACCTTAAAAATGACTTTTATGACTAGTGATAGTCCGTTTGTCGGTCGTGATGGAGAACACGTAACTGCCAGAAAAATTGAAGAAAGACTATTTAGAGAAACTCAAAGAGATGTAAGTTTAAGAGTTGAACAATCAGGCCAAGACTCTTGGGTCGTATCTGGTAGAGGAGAATTACATTTATCTATCCTTATCGAAAATTTAAGAAGAGAAGGTTTCGAATTACAAGTATCTAAACCAGAAGTAATCATCAAAGAAATTGATGGTGTAGAATGTGAACCATATGAAGAAGTTCAAATCGAAGTTCCTGAAGAATCCGTCGGTAATGTTATCGAATCATTAGGCCTTCGTGGTGCTAAAATGGAAAATATGACAAATGTCAATAATTTAGTTAGATTATTATATACCATTCCATCACGTGGTTTAATTGGTTTCTCAACTGATTTTATGACTATGACTAAAGGATATGGTATCTTAAATCATACCTTTAAAGAATATTTACCAGTTGAAGATATTACCGTTGGCGAAAGAAAATTAGGAGTACTTGTATCTATGGAAAATGGTAAAGCCACTGCTTATGCCATTGGTAACCTTGAAGATAGAGGAACCATGTTTATTGAACCAGGTACTGAAGTATATGAAGGTATGATTGTTGGCGAATGCAACCGTGAAAATGACTTAGCTGTCAATGTTGTCAAAGGAAAACAATTAACCAACACAAGAGCAGCTGGATCAGATCATACAGTCGTCTTAAAAAGACCTAGACCAATTACTCTTGAATATTGTCTAGATTATATTAATAGTGATGAATTACTAGAAATAACCCCTCATTATTTAAGATTGAGAAAGAAAATACTAAATACTGAATCAAGAAAGAAATTTGATGCTAAAAAGAATGCTTAATAAAAAAAGCATCTTTTTTTTGATGCTTAATAATTTAATTCATTAAAAATACTATCTACTATTTCTTTATTCTTTACTGGAGTCTTAGTAAATATTAATGTGTTATCTATTCTACTAGTAACCATATAATATCCATTTGATATCATATCGAAGTGATAATAATTGTTTCCTTTATCTTTATTGATAACCGATCCAGAACCTTTCATCGTCATAAAAGCACTAATATGTTCATTAAGAACATTTTCGGCATTTTCATTATTATCATAAATAACCATCTGAATTCTTATGTCATCAAGTACTGCCACTTTAGCTTCACTTACATAGTTGACATCTTTATATTCTTCCATATTATCACTAACACTTAAACCATTGTTAGTACAAGCTGCTTCAAAACTATCAAGTGTTCCAACATCTTTACTCTTATTACTATTACAACCAGTTATAACTAAACAAAACAATAATAAAACTAATAAATTAATCTTTTTCATTTTTCCTCCTAATATAATTTTATTATAACACTATTATAAGTTTATATGTCAAAAAAAGATAATGCTTTACATATAATTAAACAGGTGAACTATATGGATAATTTAGATAATTTTAAACAATTTGTTAAAGCTAATCCCACCTTTGCTAGATTTATCAAAGATGGTTCGATGACTTGGCAAAAATTTTATGAATTATATGATATGTATGGAGAAGACTCTAATATCTGGGATGATTTTAAAAAAATAGAAACCAAAAAGAATAGTCCTACACTAACTGATATTGTTAATTTAGCAAAAAATATTGACTTAGATAAATTTCAAGATGGTGTCAATTCTCTTAGCAAAGCTGTTGGTTTATTTAGTGACTTATTTGCTAGTAAATCATCAACTACTGATGCCTATAAACCTAGAGCTGTTTACCAAAGGTTTGATGACTAATGCGTTTAGATATATTAATGCAAATCAATAGTGATCCCAAACAAAAACAGTTCTTAAGAGAAAACTCCTATTGGTACAAATATCTAAATAGAAGTAGTAGTTATTATAAAGATTTTATTAATGATATGAAACAAAAATATAAATTAACAACCGCTGATAAAATAAATAAAATATCTGATAATTTAAACATGGTAAGAACATTTCTTGATGTCTTAAAATAATTATGATATTATATATCTAGGTGATTAAATGTCTGACATAGTTGATGCAACATATAAGTTTTTAGATACCTTAGATAATTCTGAATTAATTATAAATTTAACTAAATATAAAAATAATTTA
>CADAMI010000067.1 GCA_902788975.1 uncultured Erysipelotrichaceae bacterium
GAAGTAACTCCTGATAATTTACTCTTAACCTGTTTTGTCCCTCTAGCAATTAAACCAATTATTCCAAATTCATTAGTTAAGACATTGATTATCTTACTACTTTCCTTATAATCAATTTCACTTACAACGATACCTTCAATCTTCTTAATCATTCTAATTCTCTTTTCTAGTTAATTTCTTATACTTTAAATAATATTCTATTTTACCAGTTTCCTTAAATTTACGCCAACATTCTTCTCTTGTCATTTTCATCACCTATTTATATTATGTTAGCATTATCTCACTTTTAAACATCTTTATTTGTCAAAATTAAATTCTTTAAACCCAATTTCATTCAGAAATTTCTCTCTATCTCGCCATTTAGGTATTACTTTGACAAATAATTCAAGAAATACTTTTCTACCTAAGAATGGTTCAATATCAGCTCTAGCTCTAGTTCCAATTTCTTTAATCATATTACCATTTTTACCAACAAGTATTTTCTTTAGATTCTCTCTATCAACAATAATTGTTGCTTGAATATTCACACTTTCTCTATTGTAATCCATCTGTTCTACAACAACCGACACACTATGAGGTACTTCTTCATGTGTTAAATCAAGTATTTTTTCCCTAATTAACTCGGATACCATAAAATTGATTGGCATATTCGTATACATATTCTCATCAAAATATTTAATATTATCAGTTAATTTAGATTTTAAAACATTAATTAATCTATCAACATTATCATGCTTATAAGCAGATATTGGTACTATTTCATCAAAATTATATAAATCTTTATATTCATCTATCTTCCTAAGTATTTCTTCTTTTGGTAATTTATCAATCTTATTAATAACAAGTATTACTGGTACTGATACGTTTTTTAAAACATCAATAACAAACATATCCCCTTTACCAAGTGGTTCAGTAATATCTACCAAAAATAATACAACATCGACATCATTTAAAGTAAAATATGCTTCCTTATTAAGAATTTTGCCAAGTCTATTTTTAGGTTTATGAATACCTGGTGTATCTACAAAAACCATTTGCGTATCACTATCAGTTCTAATACCTTGAATAATATTCCTAGTCGTCTGTGGTTTGTCAGATGTAATTGCTACTTTTCTTCCAATAATCGCATTAAGTAATGTACTTTTACCAACATTAGGCCTTCCAACCAAACCAATAAAACCACTCTTCATTTTATCATCCCCTATAAATCAGTTTCATCAAATGGATAAGGACATATTTCTGATACTTTGTATCTATCTACTTCTCCATTCTTACCCATTAAAATAATCTCACTATCTTTATCAAAAAATTCAACAATTACCTGTCTACACATAAAGCAAGGCATTGATAATTTTTCACCGCTTACCATTATATAAATATTTTTAAAGTCACCTTTCTTATATCCCATTGATACAGCTGTCGTAATGGCATTTCTTTCCGCACAAATTGTTGCTCCATAAGAAGCATTTTCAACATTTACTCCTGGAATAAATTTACCATCCTTTGTTTCAACAATTGCTGAAACATGAAATTTTGAATAAGGAGCATAAGCATTTCCTAACAATTTAATTAATTCATCTTTCATTTTATCCCTCTAATCTCTTTTTATATTATATCCATCTAACAATTCATTTTGTAGCCCAAACATAACTTTCTCATCATCCGGTTCCATATGATCATAACCAAGTAAGTGAAGCATTCCATGAGTTGCTAAAAAACATATTTCACGAAGTTCCGAATGTCCATATTCCTTAGCTTGACTAATCACTCTATCAATCGAAATATAAATATCTCCTAGTAATCTGAAATCTGTATATTCAACATCCATCTCATCTTCCATTGCAAAAGAAATAACATCCGTCTCTCTATCAATGTTACGATATTCACGATTAATCTCATGTATTCTTTCATTATCAATAATAATAATATTAAATTCACACTTCTCTAACTCTAATTTTTTAACCACATATTTAACATAATCATTTAATATCTTTAACTCTTTTATTTCCCTATCAGTTTCATTAAATATCTCAAACATATATCCCCCTATAAATAACTAAATATATTAATACCCATTGCAAATAATACAATAATTACCACAATTACAATAACTAAAACATTTAAGAATCCATCACTTTTCATAAATCTTGGTAATTTTCCTTTAATTGCATTAAAAGCTACAAATATTAAATATCCAAGAAATCCCCCAAATACATTTAAAATAATATCATCAACATCAAATATTCTACCAATATAATATTGCATTCCTTCAGCACACAAAGAAACTATTAAAGTAATAATTACTGGTGTAATTGCCTTTCTTGTATTTAAATAGTATGATGCAAAGAAACCAAATGGTATAAATAAGACAATATTACCAACAATATTCTTCATAAATTTATAGCTACCAAAAGTATATCTAAACATTTCTTTAAATGGTGTAAAATTAACTCCTGCATACCCCGTATTTTGATAAGTTAATACATGATACATACAAAGTATATATATAATAAAGACTAAAGTTAATACCTCTTTATATATAACTACTTTTCTACTTCCTTTAAAAATATAAGCCCCTCTTAAACTAATAGCCACCACTGATACAAATAAAACAAGTGGCCAAATACTAGGAACTATATCATCTATAATATCTTTAACTATCATTATACCAACTCCTTAATACTTCTATTAACATTTTACTACATTTTATTTAAAAATAAAATATAAAAAGATAAATTAGTTACTAACATTTCCAATTGTGTTATTAACTCTTCTATATAATTCTTCAGGATTATCTAACAAGTATTTATTAGCCTCAAATAATTCATCAAATTCACTTTTAAGTTTATCATTTTGCTTAATTAATGCAAGCATATTATCAATATTATCTTCTGCTTTGAGATCATAATTATCAAATTCAATCTTATTAGATATCAAATTTATTGTTTCCAAAAATAACTTGCGAATATTATCAATTATAATAGAATCGCCATAGGTTATTCTTTCTATAACTATAAATATAGTTAAAAATATAACATATAAAATAAACAAATAATAATTATTTTTTTCTTTATTAATATCACGTCCAATATATTTATATGTACTATCAATAACCTCAGAATAACTACCACGATAGTCCGAAAAAGTATCATTATCTTGAGCATTTAAAACACCTTTACTAGAAGCATTCTTAAAATTATCAACTCCATATGCATAATACTCATATGGCGTGTCAAAATTTAAATAACTAACGTCGTAACATTGATAAGTCCTTTCCAAGTCATCCTCATATGAATCATATACCATAACAATAGTACTATCTTTAGGCTTCATTGATGAAAATATTTCTCTAGTTTCAGTAATAGTTTCATCAGTAATAGTTGAATATACCCTTTTTGTTTCTAAATATTTATCATCTATTGACTTTTTTTTGGCAATTTTTCCAATTGCGGCTCCACCACTTAGTAAAATAGATGTAGCTAACAAAATTGAAACTAAGCTTCTTTTAATATTATACCTATTACTTTTTATTATAATTGTTTTTTCATATATTTCTGGACAAATATTATTTATTATTTGTACATTAGCATTTATCAAATTAACCAAATTTTTCATTTTATTATAAACATAATCTTTAAAAACTATTATTTCCATAATATGCAATCAAACCTCCAATCACTGTAATTTTAAAATGACTACTATTAATACAATAACAAAAAATAACGAAATATAGATGTCATTAATAACAATTACAAATAACATATAATACAATATCTATGACTGTTTGTCAACCAAAACAAAAGAGCATTTCTGCTCTAATTGTTACTTTCTAAATATTTATTTAATTCTTCTAAAGTATATGAATATTCTTCTTTCTTATCCATATCTTTTATCTTATAAGTACCAGTATTTGCTTCATTATCTCCGACAATCATAACATATTTAATATTATTTCTTTCAGCATATTCAAAGCATTTACCAATCTTTTTCTTATTCATTTCTATTAGTACTCTAAAACCACCATTTTCTCTAAATTTAGTAGCTAATTTAAGTACTTCTGTATTCGTATCAAGTGGAACCATATATATATCAATTAATCTTGTCTTTTCCATCTCTTGTTTTAATATTACAAAGATAGGTTCTAATCCAAAAGATAATCCAATAGCTGGATAACTATTACCATTATCCATAAAATTAGTAATTATCTTATTATATCTTCCACCACCACCAATAGCGGATGATATTCTACCAAGTTTATCATAAAATTCAAATACAATTCCCGTATATATTGATAACCCTCTAGCTAATGTTGGTGTAAACTTACAACTATCTATGATTCCTAGTTCACTTAAATAATTATTAACTTCATTTAGTTCATTGACACCCTCATTAATCAAATAGTCTATCAATACTTTCTTGATTAATATTTATTTCAAGTAACATATCATTAAGTTCTTTACGACTAACTTTTTCTAATTTATCGATTATCCCTATAACACTATCCGTTTTTTCTTCTGAAATACCAGCTAATTTAATTAATCCACTCATTAATTTACGATTATTATATTTAACTACCGCATCTATTCCTAATTCTTTATAAGTATTAATAGCCATAAGTATTTGTTCTGCTTCAATATATCTATTATCAATACCAACAACATCGACATCGCACTGATAAAATTCTCTTGTCCTACCAGCCTTTACCGGACCATTGCGAAATACCTTACCAATTTCATATCTTCTAAAAGGTAAAGCTAAATCTTTATTTAATCCAACTACTTTACAAAATGGTACTGTAAGATCATACCTAAGTCCTAAGTCTCTTTCACCTTGATCAGTTAAACGATATATTTCACTAAGTATCTCCGCATCATCACTATATTTATAACTAAGAAGCTCATAATAATTAAGTGTTGGTGTTTCTATTGGTAAATAACCATACTTTTCAAAATTCTTCCTTAATACATCTAATATATCATTTCTTATTTTCATATCTTTAGGCATATAATCATAAGTACCTTTAACATTCATAAGTTTCATAATATTACCTCTCTCACTCAAATGTATTATATCATATAAAAGAGAAAAGAAAAAGAGAATTAATATCTCTTAATCTCTATTGCATCAATTATACTTCCATTACCCGCATATCCGTTATAATAGTCATTAATATTATAGTCTTTACCATCAACCCAAGGTAACCAACGTTTTTGATTCTTAACATGCACACGATATTTAACATTACCACTAATTGCCACATCGGTTATGGCATATCCCAGTATTCCGGCATAATCGCTTCTTCCAACAACTTCTGGTAACCATCGGCCATTAACCCTCGCACGGTACTTATATTTATCGACATATAGTCCATCCATTGTAACTCCAAATACTCCGGCATAATCACCATCTCCAAACTTAACATTTGGATACCATTTCCTTTTTAGTCCGTGACTCTGATATAAATCATCTGTTTCTGTCTTACCCGTATATTTTTCTACTTCTTCTCTACTTACATGAAAATAAGCATATGGATCAGTCCAATATGATGAATTACCTCTTGATTCATCCCCATAATAAGTACCATTCTTACGAATATCCAAATGAAGATAATTCTTATCAATATAAGCAACACCGGTAAATCCCATATCATAAGCGACACAACACATAACTTTACTAGGTATTATTTTACAATTCTTATCATAAAAACAACAATCGACTGCTAAGCCTTCACTATGTCTACCTGCAAAGCCATTTTGCTGTTTATCATAATAAGGACATCTATATCCAGAAGATATAATACATTTACTCGCATGTACTTTTTTCATTAATGCTTCTAACTTATTAACAAGTTCTGTTGATATACGTGTTACCCCACAATGTGGACATCTAAACTCATTCGAATTAAAATGTTCCGTTATTTGTGTATTAGCTGGATATTTTACAACTCCCATCTTATCACCCCTAATACATTATATGAAAAAAGAAAATAGTCTCTTATAATAAAAGACTATCCCATTACCTGGCCTCCATTGACATGTATCACCTGTCCAGTCATATAACTAGTATCATCACCTGCTAAATATACGAATGTTGGTGCTAACTCATAAGGCATTGCCCCTCTAGCCATTGCCGCATCAGCTCCAAGTGATGGTATTTTTTCCGCTACCCAACAAGCTGGTTGCAGTGGTGTCCAGAAAAATCCTGGTGCTATCGCATTAACTCTAATATTTTTTAAAGCTAAATTTCTAGCTAACGATCTCGTAAATCCAACAATTGCTCCCTTGGTAGTTACATAATCAATTAATTGGGGATCGCCATAAAATGTTGTAACTGATGATAGATTAATAATTGAAGACCCACTCTTCATATAAGGAAGTGCTTCTTTAGTTAAATAAAACATTCCATAAATATTAACTTTCATCGTCCAGTCAAATTGTTCATCACTAATATTTTCTAACTTATCTTGTTGATACTGCACTCCAGCATTATTTACAAGAATATCAATCTTACCATATCTCTTAATTGTTTCGTCTACAATTTTTTTACAAGTATCATGATTAGTTATATCTCCTCTAATTAGAAAACATTCTCCACCTAGTTTATCGATATATTC
>CADAMI010000068.1 GCA_902788975.1 uncultured Erysipelotrichaceae bacterium
GTAGGAAATAATTTACGACATAAATGCATCATATCTTCGCCATAATGTCTTTTAATGTTTCTTAAGTCTTTATTCATAAAACACCCCTGAAAAAATAAACTACCATCTAGTATATCACATTTTAAAAAAAAGTACTATTATAAATAGTACTAATGTCTTCTTCTCTTATTTTTTTTTCTTCTTGTATCATATAAAGTATAAAAATACATAAGTAATGTTGCTGATATAATCACTCCACCTATAATATCACTTATCCAATGTACACCAGAAATAACTCTTCCTAAAAACACTCCAAGTAATAATAACACCGTAACAAAATTAGTAATCTTTAAATATTTATCACTTAAATAATTTTTACTAACTAATAGTGATGATATACATATACATATTGCTAATATTGTATGACTTGATGGATAAGATGCTTCTAATTCTCCATCTATTAACACTGGTCTATAATTTATAATAAACTTTTCAAAGAAAACATAAACTACAGCCATAAGTACATATAATACTCCCAGTAGAATTATTTCTCTATCTACCTTAACTAAACTCTTTCTCTTTATTAATTGAATTAATCCTAATAAACCATATATACCTACTATTAATATTACAGCAAGTCCAAGTATTTCTGTAATCTTATACAAAGTCATGTGTGAACCAATCAAATTACTAAACCAATCATTAATTTTTGCTAAACCAACAACCGATTTATTTGGTCCAATCGTCTTTACATCAACAGTCTTAACTATAAAAGTATAACCAGCTGCCATTATTGTTAAAATTATTGATATTATAATATTTCTTTTTTTCATATTACTACTCTCCAACTCTATAAATTACTAAATAACTTACAAATTAAGTATATCATATTATTAAATATTTTAAAATGAAAAAAACTAATTATTTCTAATTAGCACTTTTTCTATATATAAAACTAATAAATACATTAAATATGATACAATTAAAAGAATTATAATTCCAGCAAATACAAGATTTAAGTTAAATACTTGAGACCCATAATTAATTAAATATCCAATTCCTTCTTTAGATACTAAAAATTCTCCCATTATAACTCCAACTAATGACATTCCAACATTTATCTTTAAACTATTAACTATAACATGATAATTATAAGGAATTATTAAATACTTTAGCATTTGCCATTTACTCGCATGAAAACTATGCATTAATTTAATCATGTTCTTATCTGTATTAACAAATCCAGAATAAACATTTGATATTGTAATAATCAATGATATTAATAAAGCCATAATTATAATTGATTTAATATTAGCACCACATAAAATAATAATTATTGGCCCTAATGCTACTTTAGGTAAACTATTTAATATCGTTAAATATGGATCCATTACTTTATATAAAAATTTACTATACCAAAGTATTATTGCAATAAATGTTCCAAGTAATGTAGCTAATGTAAAACTAATAAATGTTTCATATATTGTAACCCATATATGATTAAACAAATTATTCGTATTATATAAATCAATTATTGTCTTTAATACTTTACTAGGTGAAGAATAAATAAAAGCATTAATTATATTATTATTAGATAAATATTCCCATATAAATATTAAAAATAATAAAATTAAAATTTGAGTAACTGACACTAATACTTTATTTACTTTAAGTTTTTTTAAATATTGTTTGTATTCATTACTAGGCATGTTTATCAATCTCTTTCCATATCATATCGTAATAAGTAGCAAATTCCTTACATTTACGATTATTTATTGGTGTACTCTTATCAGTCATAACAATATTAAATATTTTCTTTAACCTAGATGGCCTATCACTAAGAACAACTACTCTATCAGCAATACTACAAGCTTCTCCAATATCATGAGTAATCATAATAACCGTTTTATTTTCTTTTTTTATTATTTTATAAACATCATCAGCTACACTTAATCTAGTTTGATAATCTAAGGCCGAAAATGGTTCATCTAATAATAATATATCTGGTTTTAAAGCAAGTGTTCTAATTAATGCCACTCTTTGAGCTTAGTGAAGACACTTTTTAACTTTATTCCTTATTTTATTTGTGTTTAAGTGTGGTATGATACAACCACTAATTTTAGTTTAACTTTAAATTTTTAATAGAGTTATTTATTTTCAATTAATTTATTATCATCTTTATATTGATAATTTAAGGCATTTTCTTTTGAAATAGCAGATGTTTTTGTTTCTTCTTCATATACATCTCTTGCACCTTTAGCGACTCTTCCACCACGTTTTGCAACTTTCATATTTTCATTTAATCCTTGTGGATGCTCCTTTTTAGCAATATCACGAGCAGCAATTTCACCAATGTTAGTTAAAGCAATTTCAATATCGGTCATATTATCTCTTAAAGATTCTTTTCTTAAACCTTTATATGCTTTGTATTCACTTGCTTTCATTCCAGACCAACCTTTGTATATTTCGTTTGTAAGTAGAGCATATTCAACAGGTTTTTTAATGCCACCATCTTTCCATATATCAGTTAGTTTAAATCTATCAACAATACCATTTAACCTTTTCTTACTGGATCAAATACTTCATTTATTCTTTCATTACCCAAATTTGCTAGCCAAATCTTAAATGGCTCTGCTTTAGCACTAGGAACTGATTCTATCAATCTAAAAATTCCTTTTGTATCTAAAGTATCAGTTTTATAAAACTTACCATCCTTTAAGGATTGCAGTTTCAGTTGGTTAGTATTACTAACCAACTCACTTCCTTCTTCTTTTAATTTGCTTTTTAACCATTTCCAATAGTTTCTAGATTTATCATAGTCATTATCTGTTAACGCACCAATAACATCAATTACACTAAAGTAATATTCTTCTTTTTCACTATCCCAAAAACTTCTAATTTCTTTTTCTTCAAATAGATTAGTAATTGTTTGTAATTTATTATTCATTAATTATCACATCCTCTC
>CADAMI010000069.1 GCA_902788975.1 uncultured Erysipelotrichaceae bacterium
ATTCAATAAATATTCTTTTGAATCTTTTATTGTAGTTTTTACAATTAGATTGTGATTATCTTTTTTAAAAGAGTATGTAAGACCTTTAATAATTGATTCGGTATCTTCAACAAGCAAAATATTCATATCTATAGCTCCTTTCGTTATATATTATTATACCACAATATAAGGAGCTTTCGCTCCCTATATTAGATATTCTCATTTCTAATTGTTTCAATAGTGTTTTGTTTGTTAATCTTATTCATAGAATACTTCATAATTAATGAAATAAGTATAAATACAACTACTATAGATATTATAATAGCAACTACAGGTGGTTTATAAGGTATTCCAGATTCTTTAGATAAGAAATGATAAATTAGATAAGATAATACTATTCCAATAGGTATGCCAAAGAATAATGATTTTATTCCCATAAATAAACTTTCTAATCTAATCATTCTATTAAATTCTTTAGTTGTCATACCAACTAATCTAATCATTCTATTAAATTCTTTAGTTGTCATACCAACAGATTTTAACATAGCAAATTCTTGCTTTCTTAATTCCATATTAGTAGTTATTGTATTAAATATATTAGTTATTCCTATTAATGAAATTACAATTATAAAACCATATAAGAAGATTCCAATCAAAGTAAATAAGTTATTCGATTTCTTTACATTTTCAGCAATATTATTAATACTATAATAATCTTCGCCTTTTAAATAATTATCAATATCATCTTGTAATTTAGTAGCATTATTTGATTTATAAAAAATATCAAGACCTTTTGATTCAGCTATACTATCAAACATTTCATCACTAACTATAATATATCGAGCAGACCTATTTTTCAATCCAAAAGGTTTTTCCTCTGTAACTATTCCAATTTCAATATTTATATTTTTATTGGTTGAAGTTACATTTGAATCAATTATATCTCCTTTTTTGAAATCAAATATACTTACATATTTTGTAGTCTTTTTATTATTTTCATCATAACGAACTACATACTCTTTATCTAGAAGTATAGCTTTATCTTTTATATCATTATAATTCAATCCTAATGAATTAATATATTTTTTATATTGCTCGCTACCAATAGAATATATAGTTATATATTCAGGTTTATTCGGGTCTAATTCTAATTTTAAAAAGTCAATATATTCCTTGCTATAATGATTACCAATAAAAGATAATTCGCTACTTCTTAATATTGTATAATCTTCTATGCCATCTAAATTAACAGTTTCAATGAACTTATTATATGAATTTTCATTTGCAATATTCGCACTTAACGATATATTAAAATCAGATACTTTTAACTCGTTATCAACTTCTTGAAATGCCAATCCCATAAAGCCAGATAGAGCAATAAATACAAATACTGAAACTACTAATGATATAACAGTAGTTCTATATTTTTTCTTATTTCTTTTTAAATTCTTAAATGAAATTTCGCCACCCATACCAAATAATTTTTTGATAAATTTAGGCGACTTAATCTTTTTAGGATT
The DNA here is from genome assembly GCA_902788975.1 of uncultured Erysipelotrichaceae bacterium. Lineage (GTDB taxonomy): Bacteria > Bacillota_I > Bacilli_A > RF39 > UBA660 > RUG705. The sequence continues at coordinate 1,500 of CADAMI010000069.1, forward strand.
TATTTTTATATTAGCACTATTTCTAATAGAATCTATTGGCAATACTTTAGAAGCTCGTTTTGCACTTCTAAATGCAGAGAAGTAAATAGTAACTATGCCTAAAACTATAGCTACTAAAACAGCTATCATTGAAAATACAAATTCTAATTTAAAACCAGCTTCTATCATATCAGTTAAGTAATAATTGCTAATAATTATTAGTATATATGATGCTAAATATCCTAATAGGATTCCTAATGGAATACCAATCAATCCAAGTATAGTAGCTTCATAAAAAACATTTCTTTTAATTTGCTTTTTAGTAGCACCAACACTTCTTAACATACCATATTGTTTTATTTTTTCTGTAATTGATATATCAAAACTATTTTTAATACAAAATACAGAAGTAAATACAATAATTCCAATGACAATACAAACAACAACTCCTAAGCTACTTATACTACTACTTGCAATAGGATTTGTTTCTAAATCAATAAGATACTTATTTACATCAAATAAATAAGCTTTTTGAATTTGATTAGAGAATTCTTCATATTCTTCCCCATTCATTTTTTCATTGTTATAGACTTTTTTAAATAATACTGGATCAACACCTAAAAAGTTAGCCATTGTTTCATACCAGCTTTTAGTACCATCTTTCGTAAATCTTGCATATATGTCGATATTACCTGATATTTTACTATCATCAATATATGTAACAAATGTATATCCAGGTGCTGCATAATTTTCAATATTTGTTGCTGGTCTTTCAATAATACCAACTATTTTATATGTTTTGGTTTTAGTTTCAATCAAAGATTCACCATTACCGTCAGAATCAGATCTTTGAAATGGATTATTTTGATCTAGTTCATAACCAGTAGAATCTATTCTTTTACCGACTTCTAATGTAATGGTATCATTTAGTTTTAATTCTAATCGACCATTTGTTTTTAAATGTGTTGGTATTACTATTTCACTATCATTTTCAGGGAGTCTTCCACTAACCAATCTAATTGATAAGTTATTAAGTGATTCTTTTGTAAAACCTTTTATATAAGCATATGGTTTATCTTCATTTTTTGAATCAACTTTAGCATAACCAATTCCTTTAGTTATATTTAATGTTTCAATATTTCTGTTATTTTCAAATTTATCCATATCACTAATAGGAACATTATAGAAAACTGTATGAAAGTTACCTTTAATACGAGTTTCATAATTAATCAAAGATTTAATTCCACTAGCATATATTGATGCTACAGCAGTAATTAAAGCTACTGATAACATAATACCAATAATAGTTACAACAGTTCTTTTCTTGTTAAGTTTAAGA
>CADAMI010000070.1 GCA_902788975.1 uncultured Erysipelotrichaceae bacterium
CTGATAGACAGTATATTTTTTAAACAAATTAATGTCTTTTTGTTCCCCTACTGCTAATATTGAAATATATCTTGAAATAATTGAATCACTTTGTCCTTCAGTATCATTCATTTGTTTAAATTTTTTTGCCTTTGCGCGGCCGCGTTTTAACTGGTCTGCTAATTTCTGCGCCCTTGCATTAGCTGGATTGTAATCTCTTTGACCTTTATCAAGATCTTCCATAGCAAACATTTCAGCTATGACTTGTTTAAAATCATTATAATTATCTCCATTAATGATATGATTTTGTCCTTCTTGAACAATAGCAACCATATTAGGCATAATTAAAACTTTATCTGCTTCTGGAAACATAAGCATCAATACCATCTGAACACAATTCTTATTAAACTGTGAAGTAGGGTTATCTTGATTTAATAAACCAAGAAATAAATTGAAATCACTTATACTCTTAACTTTTTCTAAATCATCTACATTCAATATATCTCTAGAAAAATTAAGAAAATGAATACCAATAAAAAATGATGCTTCACCTATATAAGCAATTTCTTCAATAGTCGGTTGATGTATAGTAATTTCTGCAGGAATAAAAGGTATATCTATTCCAGTTATTAAAGCAATTTCATCAACCATTATGAGATAGGAACCTCTCCAATCTGTTCAACATCTTCTGTAAAATGTTCTGCTCTATATGACAAAGTATACATAGATACATCTTCATTAAGTACTGCTAAATTACAACCTAAAAATTTATAGGCTCCATAACCAGACATTCTAATATTATTACCAGTGCTACGAACAGTTAATTTATTCTTATTCGTTAAAGAATTAAGAATGCCATCAATATATCCAATAATAGCTAAAGGACGCACTTTATAATCATCAAGACACCATTCATCCATATAACAAATAATATCAAAATTTACTGTGCAATCTCTAAATTCTGGATTTATACGATTTGGAGTAAAACTATCAAAAGTAATCAAAATATATGAACGAATATTTTCAAACTCAGTTCTACCCACTTTTGGATTTAATCTAATATATCCTTCATGTATTAACTGTCCTAAAGATTTACTATCTATCATTTTTTTATAATCTTCATTTGTTGTATCTAAACAATCTGGTTTATTAATAACCAGTAACCTTTTTAATATATCGCTATAAGGTTTAGAATCTACAAACAAAGTCTTAATTATAGTTTCTGTATCTTTATCGCAAGAGAGAAAAGAACTGTAAAGAGGTTGAATTTTAATCGTATCTTTTCTCATAATTACTCCTTATATCTCTATAATGATTTGATAATTATATGTTTCTGTAAATCTCCATAATAAATATCAAATCCTTTTCTGTATGCTTTAGTAGTATTAACTACTATCCTTAAATTATTATCATTATCAATAGACCAAGAAATTATACCATCATCTTCAATCTCAACTTGCCATTGATACGCGGCCGCGGCTGCCCTGACGCTGTATACGACCTCATCGTAAGGTGCTAATACATCTGGACCAACTATTGCGCTGTCTTCGGACTGGTCCGCCGCATTCATTTCTTTTATCTGTTGATCTGTACTTGTATAAGTTTCTTTTAAAGCAATTCTTAAAATACCTGTATTAGTATTACTTGATTTGCTTCCAAAATTATCATTATAGGCTTGTACTTCCCAACTTTGTCCATTAATAATTACTCTATTAAATCTTTGGAAATAAGCTAGTGTGTCTTCATCTTTAGTAATATATAGCTGTTTAGTATAGTTCATATCATTCCAAACGACACCCTTTTTAACATTCCACACTATCTTATCTTCGTTAGGGCCCGTCATCCAGCCGCGATAAGTTTTTTCTGTTTCAGTGCCATCATCATTGATAACAATAATTTCAATTTCTTCATCGGCTTTTCTAATTTCTGCCCTAAAATAAGCGGTTTCCTCTGAATATTGCATATAAACAATCCAATATGTATCTGGAACCCATTCTTCTTTATTTCCATGAACCCATTTAAATACAGTTCCATTAGTAAAACCTGTTTCAACCCAATCATCATTATCCATAACTGGATCAATACTAACTGTATTTTCTTCAAATGGAATAGAAATAATTTTATCTTCATAGTCTACTTTTAATTTATCATGATTAATTAAACATCTGAAATATTT
>CADAMI010000071.1 GCA_902788975.1 uncultured Erysipelotrichaceae bacterium
TTAATGACACATACTCAAATAATTGTTGGATTTATTCAAAAAGTATCAAGCGAAACTGTAAATACTAAAAATTCTTATGAGCCATTAAGAGAGCCATATACAGGAGTCAAGAAAAATGGTCAATATGTTATTGCTGAAATTAATTATTCAAAAGAGTATCCTAATAGTTTTTTAGATATTACATATACAAATGAAAATATTGAAGAAGATAGACCTACATTATTTTACTTTCATGGTGGTGGATTCTTTGGAGGAAGTAAAAATGATGGAGATCCATTAGCAGAAAGTGATGTTACTGCTTTACTTGATGATATATGTGCTGAAGGATTTAATATAGTAAATGTTGATTATGCTCTTGTTCCAGATTATCATTTTCCAACACCACTTATTCAAGCCAATCTTGCATTTCAATTTATGATAGATCATTCTCGTGAATATCATATTAATATGGATAAAGTTGTTATAATGGGTTCATCTGCTGGAGCTATAATTACAAGTCAAATGGGAAGTGTTATTACTAATAGTGAATATGCAAAATTATTGAATATTACTCCTGTATTAAAACCTGAACACGTAAAAGCATTAGTAATTGATGATGCACCACTTGTTTATAATAAATTTAGTTTAGCAACTAAGATTTTAGTTGGTAATTATATAAAAGGTTCTATTTATATTAATAAAGAAGAATTAAAAAAATATAATAATATTTTATCAATCGATTTAAATTATATACCATCAGTTTTATTAGGTAGTGAATATTATGTTGATATGAGAGAAATGGATGTTAAATTAAAAGAAATGAATGTAGAATATGAACTAATTGATCCTCTTGCAGAAAGAGGAAAAGAAATGCAACATTGTTTTGTAGCCAATGAAAGAAACGATGAAATATCAAAAGATGCATTTGATAGATTGATTAAGTTTATAACAGAAAAAGTAAATTAAAAGGTGATAATGAAGTATGAAAAAAGTGTTAAAAATAATTGGAATTATATTTTTAGTACTAATAATTATTCTTGGTATATTAGCAATAAAAGGATATATTGAAAGCAGGCAGCCAGTATATGAAGATGATTATTATATAGATTTTAAATCTGATTCAGAGCTTGAAATGAAATATTCTAAACTTGGAGATTATGAAGTTGCTTATGAAGAACATGAGTCAGATAATAAATCTATAAAAAAGATTAGAATTTGGTATCCAAAAGAATTAGAAAATAACGACACTGAATATCCAATGATTGTAGTAGTTAATGCTAGCGGTGTTCCTGCTTTTAGATATGAGCCATTCTTTAAAAGACTTGCATCATGGGGATTTATAGTAGTAGGAAATGAAGATGGACAATCAGGTAAAGGAGAAACAACTTCTATTACATTAGACTATATGTTAAACATACCAAATGATAGTAAGCTTTATAATAAAATAGATAAAGAGAATATTGGAATAATAGGTTACTCTCAAGGTGGAGCAGGAGCTTTAAGAGCTGTTACTGAATTTGAAAATGGAAAATATTATAAAGCAATATTTACTGGAAGTGCTGCATATCCATTTTTAGCAAATAATATGGGATGGAGTTATGATACATCTAAAATAAAAATTCCATATTTTATGACAGCAGGTACAGGTAAATCGGATGATGCTGGAAATGATTTAAGTAAAGAATTTGGTGGAGTAGCACCTTTATCATCATTAATTGAAAATTATAATAAAATATCAGATGATATCTTTAAAGTTAGAGCAAGATCAGTAGGAACAGAACATGAAAATATGCTTGAAAAAACTGATTCTTATATGACAGCATGGATGTTATATCAATTAAAAGATGATGAAGAAGCAAGTAAAGTATTTATTGGAGAAGATGCCGAACTATTAAATAATAAAAATTGGCAAGATGTAGAGAAAAACAAATAATCGGAATATTAAGATATTCCCGTTCCAACTGATGAGAGAAATCTCATCTTTTTTTAGTAATCTTGCGATGCTTTACTTTTGTATAAAATAGGTATATAATTAA
>CADAMI010000072.1 GCA_902788975.1 uncultured Erysipelotrichaceae bacterium
TATCTTAAAAAATATTTTAACTCAATTGACTATACTGATAAAAATGGTAATTTTATTAACTATTATAATTTTATAAATGATTTAGACTCATTTAGTGATTCTTTCATGAAAGATGTTATTAAAGGTTACTTTGAATATATTGATGAATGTTTCTTTAATTCTTATTATAGGAAGAAACATTGCAAGTCTAATGGATTTTATGAGAGAAAGAATTATGTTACTTTGTTTGGTGAAATATCGTTTAAAAGAAGATACTATTATGATAATAATACCAATGAATATTTCTTCTTTACTGATTTGTTTTTAGGCCTACCTAAAAGAAAACATTTCGACCCATTCGTTTGTGCTGAACTATGTGATCAGTCAACTACTGAAAGTTACTCTAAAGCCGGTAAAATCATTGCTGATAAAATTGGTAAAAGAATTAATAATAACATTAATATTTCAAGGGCTACAGCTAGAAATATAGTTATTTCTTTTGACCCTGAACCTGATGAAGAATATGAACTTAAAAGAATTGAAAAATTATTTGTAATGTTAGATGAAAAATTTATTGGTTCACAATTCAATAATGGTAAAGATTTTATGACTAAAGCGGCTGTTGTTTTTGAGGGTGCTATTCCTGAATATAAATATAAGAAAACTGATAAATCTAAAACTAGATATAAATTAATTAATCCTTTTGCCTGTGCTTCAATTGATAATGAATTATTAGATGATACCATCAATTATATTTATAATCACTATGATACTGATTATATAAAAGAAATTAATTTTATGGGTGACTGTGCTGCATGGATTAAAAATTTTCCTAACTCACATTGGTTTAAATTTAATTCTGACACTGTTGTTAAATTTGCAATGGATAACTTTCATTTTAAGCAAGCACTAATACAATTAACAACTAAGAAATATCAAGAAGTAAATGATGCTTTACTTGAATACATTAATAAAAATAATAAAAAAGATTTTAATATGTTGGTGGAACAGTTTAAAGACCTTAATCCCTTAAGGACTGAAACAATAGAAAGTAAGCAAAAGTATATTTTAAATAATTGGAAAGAACGGCAAACATATTTGGAAAATCCTTATATAAAATGTTCAATGGAATCACATATATCACATATATTAGCTGACCTTTTCACTGCAAGACCAAAAGCATATTCAGAAAAAGGACTTAGAAAGTTATTAAAATTAAGAATGTTAAAAGTAAATAAATTTAATATAAAAGAATTATATTTAAAGCAGTTAATTAATCCACATGCTGAAAAACAAACTAATTTATTAAAAATAAATGCAAATAAAATAATATTTCCAACCGATACAAAAACTAATAAATATTTAAATAATTTTTATACAACTGGACTTGATCCATTCGATTATGTACAAAAAGAAACCAGTTACCTATAAACTGATTTCTTAAAATTTTAACTTTTTACCACAAAACTCTTTACACTAACATCATATGGAGTTTCACTATTATTAATAATTACTAAGTATTTACCTTTAAAATTATCGATCATTCCGGCTGCGGGATATACGGTTAATGATGAACCACATATTATTAACATATCTGCTTTACTAATGGCTGATAAACCACCTATATAGTCTTTTTCTGGTAATGCTTCACCATATAAGACTACATCTGGTTTTACTATTTCACCACAATTGCATTTAGGTATATCCTTACTATTAAATACATAATTGGCATTATATTCTTTATGACATTTAACACAATGATTTTTATAGATAGTACCATGTACTTCATATACTTTTTTATTGCCGGCTTTTGTATGTAATCCATCGATATTTTGAGTGATTATGGCTTTTATTTTACCTTTATCTTCTAACTTTTTAAAATACTTGTGAGTTATATTTGGTTTAGCATCTAAGCAATTAAAGTTTTCTTTGTAATATTCAAAGAATTTTTCAGGATGAGTGTAAAAGCAATCATTGCTTAACATATATTCAGCTGGATATGGTGAAGGTTTCTTGTATAATCCGTCTTTACTTCTAAAATCTTTTAACCCACTATCAGTTGATACCCCTGCTCCAGTAAATACGACAATATTTTTTGATTCATCGATCATTCTTTGTAGTTCTTTTATTTTATCCATCATATTACCTCTTTATATTTAAATTATATCACACATAAAATATTTATGATATAATTATATTGTAGTAAGGAGTATGTTATGAGTAGTGAAGAAAGAATAAAAGCATTAGAAGAAAGAATCGAAAAACTAGAGAAAGCAGAAAACAAAAGAATAGTAAAAAGAAAAATCGAAATTGGTACAAAAATAGTTATTGGATTAATTATTGTAATACTTTTAATTGTAGGATACATTCATGTTAATAATACAATTATTAAGCCATATAAAGAGAAGATAGATTATGTTAATGATAAAGTTGATAAAGTACAAGGATTTATTGATGATAAACTTGGAGGACTAAGTAAATATTTTAAATAAAGAAAAGCAACCTGATGGTTGCTTTTATGATATATTAATATGATTAGTTTTACTCTCTTCAGGGGG